>DUZJ01000078.1 GCA_013349615.1 Planctomycetota bacterium
AGCTCATCGACAACTGCGCCGCCTGTGGTACCAGAAATCTGCTGATGGGCGGAACAGGCAACGAAAAGCTCTACGAGGCGTATTACAAGGCCATTGCCGAATGCTGCGACTATGCCGCCGAGAGAGGCATCGGTATCAGCATCAAACCACACGGCGGCCTGAATGCCACGGGACCCCAGTGCCGTAAGGTGGTCGAGATGGTCGGCCACAAGAACTTCCGTATCTGGTACGACCCGGGCAATATCCTCTACTACTCGGATGGCAAACTCGACCCGGTAACCGATTCCTCCACCGTGGACGGGCTTGTGGTTGGTATGTGCGTCAAAGATTACAAGCACCCAAGGAATGTCTCGGTGACGCCGGGGAAAGGCAAGGTGGACTTCCCTGCGGTATTGGCGCGCCTCAAAAAAGGAGGCTTCACCCTCGGACCGCTGGTCGTGGAATGCCTTGACCAAGGAGACCTGAAGCAAACACTTGCCGAGGCAAAACAGGCGCGAGCGTTTTTAGAAGAACTCACAGAGCAAAGAGGTGCTGCTGCGCCGAGACCCAGGCCCACTGCCAGCGAACTGATTGCAGGAGTCGCGGTTACCGACATCACGCCGCCCATCAGTTACCGTATGAGCGGATACTTTCGCGAGCGGCTCAGCACCGGCACGTTGAACCCGCTGCAGGCCAAGGCCATCGTCCTTGGCCAGGGTGCCGAGCGTGCCGCTCTGGTCTTCTGCGACATTATCGGCTTGTCACTCGATGTCTCGTCTCGTGCTCGCAAGCAGGCCGCCGAAAAGACCGGCATCCCTGCTGAGAACATCCTCGTTGCTGCCACGCACACCCATACCGGGCCGCTCTACTTCGGTGCCATGAGGAAATACTTCCACGAGGTCGCCTTGGCCAAATATGGTAGTGACCCATACGAGAAGGTAGATTACCCTTCCGAGCTCGTTGCGAAGCTCGTCAAGGTTATAGCTGAAGCGGAAACCGCGGCAAAGCCCATCCGGCTTGCCGCCGGGGTGGCCGAGCAGCGGGGCCTCTCGTTCAACCGGCGGTTTCACATGAAAGACGGAAGCGTCCGGTTTAATCCCGGTGTGCTCAACCCGGACATCATCCGGCCGGCAGGCCCAATCGACCCCGATGTCGGGACCGTGTTTTTCCGTGAGGCAGACAGCCCCGCACTTACTTTGAAAGATGGTGTTAAGGGGGTTCGAGACGTAAATGGGCAAAGTAAGTGCGGGGTTGCGGCACTGGTGAACTTCGCCCTGCATCTCGACACCGTCGGTGGAACCAAATACGCAGCCGACTATCCTTTTTATTTGGAGCAGTCACTGCGCGAGACCTATGGCAGCGAGTTTGTTCTGTTATTCGGTACCGGTGCGTGCGGCGACATCAACCACATCGACGTTACGAAGAAGCAGCGCCTCAAGACAGACTACATCGGCAAGACATTGGCCGATACAGTGAAAGCGAAAACGGGGTACCTGACGGAGCCGGCGCTTGCTGTGCGAAGCGAGATTGTACACGCGCCCCTTCAACGTTACGGCCCACAGAAAGTTGCCTGGGCCCGTGAGAACATTAAAAAAGTCGGCACCAGTGAACTATCGTTCCTCAAACAGGTCGAGGCATACAAAATTCTGGCGGTCGAGATGCGCCGCGGTGAGACGATTCCGCTCGAGGTCCAGGTCTTTCGGCTGGCGCGCGGGGTGGCGGTTGTCGGCCTGCCGGGCGAGGTGTTCGTTGACCTGGGTCTTGCGATTAAGCGAGCCAGTCCCTTCCAAACCACGCTGGTAATTGAACTGTCCCAGGACGCACCCGGTTACATCCCCACAAAGAAGGCGTTTGCCGAAGGCAGCTACGAGACGGTCAATTCGCGGGTCGCGCCCGGAGGCGGAGAAATGATGGCTGAAGCAGCGGTGCGGCTCCTGAAGACACTGGCCGGTTCACCAAGAAGTTCTATGGGTTAGCGGCGCCGGGATAAGGGTCGCCCGCCTTCCAATTAATTAGTTCCTGTTGCGGAAAGCCGAAACTGAAAATGTCACCCCTGCGAAAGCAGGGGGTCTATGGCCTAAAAACTGGATTCCCGCTTCCGCGGGAATGACAAAATGTTGTTTCCGCAACAAATACTAATTACGTCATTGCCATAATCGTTCGGGTCTTTGCGAGAAAGAGATTTGCCAGGACCATCCGCCTCGGTCGGCCAGAGGTCCAATCCGCCATCAACAGCAGCCCTTCGGGTTATTAGAAGGCTAAATCAACCTTTCTTTCCTCAAAAAAGACCAATTACGCCATTTTTTTGGGGTACACAATCAATAAAATAATGCATCCGCCGGAAAAACTACCGTTTGACTCCGAAAGCAGCCTGTAATAAAATGGCAGGAGCGATATGGCTCTTATTTTGTGATGAATCGTAAAATGCGTATCCAGAAATCAAATAGAGCGTAAGTACATAAAGGATTTTTTGGTTAGTACTTGTAGTAAAGGAGAGCACAATGGATTGGAAATTGTATCTTGCCCTGAGCTTTGTGATGTTTATGGAGTACGCGGTCTGGGCCGCCTGGATGCCCGTATTAGCCGCACGACTTCTGGGACCGCTGAAAATGAGCGGCAAGCAGACCGGATGGATTTACGCCACCTTCCCGCTTGCCTGTATCTTCATGCCATTGGTATCCGGGCAGCTCGCTGACAAGTATGTAAACACTGAAAGCATCCTTGCCGTAGCTCACATACTCGGCGCGGTTCTAATGTTCATTGCCGTGCGCAAAACAACGTTCAAAGGCCTATTTGTAGTTATGTTTCTCTATTCTCTCTGCTATGCCGCAACGCTGCCGCTGGCCAACTCCATCATGTTTCACCACTTGGGGAAGGTTTATGACAATATCGACGATGTCAATGCCGCTTCTGCCAATATCTTTATATGGGCGCCTGTTGCATGGGCCTTTATCGGCTGGTCCCTTACGGGCTGGCGATGGATCTTCAAAACCGGAGAGCAGGGACGCGACTGCCTCTACCTCGCTGCTATCCTCTCGGTAATAATGGGAATCGGATGCTTCTTCTTGCCCGATACACCTCCCACTGAATCCGGCACAACTCCAACCACTGAATCCGGCACAGCTCCAACGACTGAATCCGGCACAGCTCCAACCACTGAATCCGGCACAGCTCCAACGACTGAATCCGACACAGCTCCGATACTCCAGGCCATGGAAATGTTCAAAGACGCTAACTTCCTAATCTTTATTGCCGTCTCAATGGTCTTCTTCGGCCTGATGCAATTCTACTTCCTCGGTACGGCGCCATTTATGCAGGACATGGGTATCCCGGCTAAGAACGTCCCCGCCTCAATGGGCATTGCACAGGCCTTTCAGGCAATAGCCACCCTGTTTTTGATGGCAAAGTCCATGGAGGTACTTGGAATAAAATGGACTCTGATTGTAGGTGCAACGTGCTGGTTCATACTGTACTTAGCCTACATAAAGCAGAAACCACGATGGATTATTGTTGCCTGCCAACCGTTCCACGGCCTGGCATACGTGCTCTTCGTCATCGTCGGCCAGATATTCGCAAATAGCGTGGCTTCAGATGAAATACGAGGTTCTATGCAGTCTTTGCTTTTCGCCGCCACCACCGGTGTTGGCCTGTTCTTCGGAACACAGCTTGCCGGTGTGGTTATGGATAAATTCAGGAAAGAAGACAAGTTCCAGTGGCGTCCCATTTTTCTCGTCCCCGGCGGGATTGCTCTTGTGAGTATCCTGGTATTTGTTTTGTTCTTCAAAAGTTAAAAGCAGGCGCCTGACGCCGCGTTGGGAAAAACGGCCTGTCGTATGCTCGCATATTTGACAGAGCATAAGGCTTGCCCCCGTTAGATATTTTTTCCCCTGAATTATCTAACGGGGCTTGCAGACCGGGTACATAGACTGGAGTTTGAGACGCTGTAGTGGTGGTTCGCGAACCGCCCGTACAATAAGCTCAAAAAAAGAAAGGAAGTGGATGATGAGACAATTCTCGATGACAGTAATTGAATTGGTGGTTTGCGGTTTTCTCGCAGTGTCTATCGGCACGACCCAGGCCGCTGGGATACGAGCCGGACACGTCA
The DNA here is from genome assembly GCA_013349615.1 of Planctomycetota bacterium. Classification (GTDB taxonomy): domain Bacteria; phylum Planctomycetota; class Phycisphaerae; order Sedimentisphaerales; family Anaerobacaceae; genus CS2-K091. The sequence goes on from DUZJ01000078.1 coordinate 4,085, forward strand.
TTCCCACAGACAAAAAGCTCTCGTCAAGTGAGGTGCGGCGTCTTTTTGAGCGGGGCCGGCCCGAAACTTATCGCGGCAAGGACCTCGACACAATCGGAATGCCGGTTGGCGGTATCGCGACCGGCCAACTCTATCTGCGAGGCGATGGAACGCTCGGACTCTGGTGGATATTCAACAAGCATATCTTCACCGGTTATGGAGCCACGTGTTACCGTACCTACAGGCCAGATTCGCCCGTGGAGTCAGGCTTCGCCGTGGTTGTAGAATCGGGTGGCAAAATCCACGCAAAGAAATTGAATCGGGATTTTGGGACTGTAGAATTTGCCGGTGAATATCCTATCGGCCTTGTCCGCTACAGCGACAGGGCCTTTCCTGTGAAGGTCGAGATGCAGGTTTTTTCTCCTTTCATTCCGCTCAACGCAAAAGACTCGGCGCTTCCGGCAACGCTGTTGGAAATCACCGCCGAGAACACTTCCCGCAGGCGCGTGCGGGTCGGTCTTTTGGGCTGGCTCGAGAACGCCGTCCTCTTTGATTCGGCAAAAGCCGTCGTAGCCCAGCGTCGTTCCCGCGTCGTCGCAGAGAGAAACCGAACACTGATTGTCCACACCGCGGAGAAGGCACCTTTGCCCGAGGGAGCCGCGGCGCCTCGGCGCAAGATTGTCCTTTCCGACTTTGAAGGCCCAGACTATGGCGACTGGAAGGTGAAGGGAGAAGCCTTTGGCAAAGGCCCTACAAAGGGTACGCTGCCCACCCAGAATCCTGTCAGCGGATTTCTCGGAAAAGGACTGGTGAATACCTTTCTTGGTGAGGACGGGCCACATGGCACGCTGACCTCACCGCCATTCGAAATCTCACGACAGTTTATCAACTTTCTCATTGGGGGAGGCAGCCACGTGGGCAAAACCTGTATCAATCTACTTATAGATGGCAATGTACTACGCAGCGCGACCGGCAAGAACAACGAAAAGCTCGAGTGGTTTTTCTGGAACGTACAGGAGTACGAAGGCAAAACAGCACGAATCGAAATCGTGGACCAGGCCTCCGGCGGATGGGGACACATCAACATCGACCAGATAGAGTTGTCTGACAAGCTGCAACAAGGACTCAGAGGCCCTATCGACAAGCTGCCTGACTATGGCTCTATGGTATTGGCGCTTGCTGAAGAGGCAACTGGGCCTCAGGGTGTTCGAGAGCTTCTTCCATCCATTGGTGATTGGGCTGTTAAGCTCCAGGCTGGAGCGGATGTTGCTTATCCTGTTACTGAGAGGCGAAGTACGGCGTTCTCTGCCCGGCCCACAGAACTGGCGCCCGGCGCCAAGCGCACTTTCACCTTCGTTTTGGCCTGGTTCTTCCCTAATCACCAGAACGGCCACGAGTATGCCAACCGCTTCAACAGCGCATCTGAGGTCGCACACTACGTCCTCGACAACTATAAACGTCTCGCAGGCGACACTCGCAAATGGCACAAAACCTTCTATGAGGACAGCACGCTTCCACGCTGGCTGCTTTTCCGTCTTCACTCGACCGTATGCAACCTGGCAACCGGCACTTGCCAGTGGTGGAAGAACGGCCGGTTTTGGGCATGGGAGGGCGTCGGCTGCTGCGCAGGTACCTGTACCCATGTGTGGAACTACGCCCACGCTCCCGCCCGCCTCTTTCCTGAGCTGGAGCGCAGGGCCAGAGAAATGCAGGACTTTGGCGAGGGATTTGACAGCAAAAGCGGCCTCGTTGGCTTTCGGAGCAACCGCGCCTACGCCGCCGATGGGCAGTGCGGCACCATACTCAAAGCCTACCGTGAGCACCTGATGTCCGCCGACAATGCCTTTCTGAAGCGTAACTGGCCGCGCATTAAAAAGGCCCTGGTGTTCTCCATTGAACGTGACGGCAACGACGACGGCCTTATCGAAATCAGCCAGCACAATACCTACGATATCAATTTTGAAGGAGCCAACACCTTTGTCGGCTCGCTTTATCTCGCTGCCCTCCGCGCCGGTGAAGAAATGGCAAAGGATATGGGCGACGATGATTTTGCAAAACGCTGCCGAAAAATATTCGAAAGTGGCAAACGCCTCTCCATCGAGCGCCTCTGGAACGGAGAATACTTCATTCAGCAAGTTGACTTAAAAAAGTATCCGAAACACCAGTATGAAAAAGGGTGTCTGTCCGACCAGCTCTTTGGCCAGGGCTGGGCCCATCTGCTTGGGCTCGGATACATTTATCCGCCGCAAAATGTCGAAAAGGCGCTTCAGTCGGTCTTCAAATACAACTGGTCGCCCGATATCTGGCCTTACAATGACGCGCACAAACCGGAGCGATGGTTTGCAAGGCCCGGAGAGCCGGGCCTGTTCACCTGCACCTGGCCCAAGAGCCCATACATTGCGGAAGGCGTTCGCTACAAGAATGAGATATGGACAGGCATCGAGTATCAGGCAGCCGGCCACATGGTCTGGGAAGGCATGCTCAGAGAGGCCCTTGCTATCTGCTATGGCATCCAGCAGCGTTACCACCCGGCCAAGCATAACCCGTTTAATGAGGTTGAGTGCGGCGACCATTACGCGCGGGCAATGGCGAGCTGGGGCGTTTATGCTGCTCTCGCCGGGTACGAGTACCACGGCCCCAAGGGCCATTTTGGCTTCGCTCCGAGGATAACACCCGACAACTTCCGCGCTGCCTTTACATGCGCAGAGGGCTGGGGTACATTTGCACAAAAGCGGGACAGCAAAGCACAGCGCGAAGAAATCGAGGTACGATGGGGCCGGTTGAGGCTAAAATCTCTGGCCTTCGCTGTTCCTGAGAATCTCCGAAAGGTAAAGGTGCTTGTTAAAGCAGCAGGCAGGCCAGTCAAAATCGACTACTCGCTCAAAGATGGTCGCCTCGACATCATCCTGAAGAAAGAGTTGGTTCTGTCTGAAAACCAAACGCTGGAAGTAAGCATTAACTGATAGATGCTTTGGAGAAAACAGCAGGATACCTATAATGAATACGCGCAAATTAGTTGCTGCATTGATAATAACAGGCTTGGCGGTAAACATAGCTGATGCAGACAACAGCAAAGAAACGGCGCCGAAATGGCCGGCCCATATACAGGTCGTCCTGGATACGACAAAACCTCTCGATTTCGACAGAGGCGACCGACTGCCCCTTTATCTGTGGGCGGCTATGAATCCAGGCCCGCTTGATGACAAATCGGCAGAAGAGCTCGTTAGAAAGCTCGATCAGCGAGGTGTAGGGCTTATCAGCTCCTGGGACCCAAGGGACCGCCAGGAAAGTCTCGCTCGAAGTTTGACAATTGCCAAAGCCCAGAAAAAATTGGGACTGCGTGTGAATATCAATGCCACCGGCTGTCTTTACTCATTCTTCAACGGGGATGAGCGAACAGCCCACATAGATGATGAGGGTAAGCCTTTTTGGGACGACTCCTTCGGCAAAAATAATATGGGCTGTCCTTTCGCGCTTGATTTCCGCCGTCCCTTTGTCCGTGAGCAGGTGGAGTTTTTTGTGAAGGCATATAAGAAAGCCGACCTGGATATTGACTTTATCTTTGTAGACTGGGAAATTGATGGTCCCATAGAATTCAACAAGGCACAAGCCGCCTCGAAACGATGTCGTCGCTGCCGTCAGAATATCAAAAACATTGATGATTTCGATGAGTTTCAAAAAGTGCTCCGCAAACTCAGGTCCGAATTACAGCGCCGGACTTATGCAGAACCAGTAACATTAAATTTCCCTCACGCACTTGTCGGCAATTACGGCGTCTATCCGCACAACGGTTACCGCTATTGGTATGATTACTTCGAGTACTACGTCGATGGACAACCCTATCAGGGCGACCAGCACGCAAAATACCGAAAGTGGTACCACGAATTTCCTGAAACCGGTTATACATTTGCCATGCCTGTAGTATACACGTGGTGCAGGATTTTCGACTGGTATGATTATGCCGACACCGATTATAGATGGTTTTATAATATGCTGCTGGTGGCAAGCAATGCTGGAGAGCACACTCCTGATGAGATACCGATTATCAGTTTTGTGCATTGGCATACTGTCGGCTCCAGGCCTTCCGGCGGCCAGGCAAAGCAATTTAGCGAGGGAAAATACCAGGAATTGCTGTGGCATATGTTGTTGAGAGGAACAGACACATTCTTTCTCTGGTGCGGGCGACAGGAAGCGGTAAAGGAAATTCAACTCGTTCACCAGGTATATGCAGAGGCCCAGCAGTATGGCCGGTTTCTTTCCAGAGGCACACCTATTAATTTCAATGTCGGCACGCAGCCCGGAACCGTTATCTCCGGACTCAAATTAGGAAAACGCGTTTTGGTTCGTCGAACGGATTTCAAAAAAACAGAAGACCTCGTAGAAATTACCATAGGCGATGCGAAGATTAAAGTTGCAGCCGCCCTGGGACGCTGCCAGATTATTTCGCTGCAATAAAGAGGAAACAAACTATGAAAAAGAAAACCGTATTTGTTACTGTTATGTTTATTTTTGTTCTTGGTTCATCGTCATATTCGGCATCGCAGATAAGACTGACCGCGCTAAACAGTATGGAGCGGACAGGCCAGAATCAGGAGCCCAATGGAACAAGTAAGGTAGACATCAAATCAGCAAGAAACGAAGTGGAGTCTTTTCAGGTGGTTGTTACTGCTCTAAAAGAAAATATCAAAGTTGTGAAAGTGGAGAGCTCTGACCTTATCGCAAAGGATGGAGCAAAGATTGGAAGGGAGAATATTAAGCTTTTCAGGGCCGAATATGTTCGAGTAAGAAGGTCTACTCCAAGGGCAGAACTTGGCCCCGGCTTATATACAGACCCTCTTGTCCCGTTCATAAATCCTCTGACCGGAAAGCCGATAGAGCCGCGGCGACAGTTCACAGAAAGATGGGGCGAACCCGTAACTACAGTAGGACATGAAATGTATGCCGTCCCCTTTGAGCTCTTCAGGGGACAGAACCAGCCTATCTGGATTGACATTTACGTTCCCAAGGATGTTCCAGCCGATATTTATAAAGGAAAACTTACCATAACGGCGGCAGGAAATATCTCGGACCAAATCCCTGTAACTTTAACTGTATGGGATTTCACTCTTCCTGATGGCCCTACTCATAAAAACCATTTTGGCAGTTTCTACAATATTTCCCGATACTTTAATGTAAAACGCGATTCTGAAGAATTTAATCAGATTGAAATGCGCTACTGCCAGGCGATGGCTGAAAACCGCATCAATCCGCCAATCCCGCGCAGGCTTCTGCCCAAAACCAACAGTGATGGTTCCTTGAATATTGTTCAAGAACAACATAAGGCACTGAAGGAATTTATTAGCAAGTTCCACATAACCGATTTCGAGATTCCAAGAGCCCCTTTTGTCCGCCTGCCGCATTCGACTTTGCGGGAAGATTACAAGAATATCTCCCCGGAAAACAGGAAAAAAGCACAGCGTTATTACCGCGACTTTTTTAACTATCTAAAGCAAAACGGCTGGGAGAAACGCGCATATATTTATATGTTGGATGAGCCGAACCTTCGAGAAAACTATGAACAGGTCCTCGTCCTTGGCCGGCTTGTCCATGAGGCTGTTCCAGAATTGAAATGCCTTGTCGTTGAACAAACGTACCTTCAGAATTCTTCCTGGCCCGACATCGACCCGGCTGTTGATATATGGTGTCCCTTGTGGAGCTTTATTGATGGAAAGACAATTAACGAAAAAATCTCGCATGGGGACGAAGTCTGGTCTTATACAGCTCTGGTTCAAAGGTCGCCTCGATACCATCCCGAATACGAAAAAGTAAAAGGCCTTGACCCACCGTATTGGCATCTTGACCGCCCGTTGACTGTTTACCGTGTTCCAACATGGATTAACCGGCGATATAATATCACCGGCCTGTTATATTGGACGACAATTACAAAAGTTATAGAACCATGGTTGAATCCAACATTTTCACATTATGGAATACATTTCAACGGCGGCGGGTTCTTATTTTATCCGGGAACACCTTGCGGCATCGATGGACCTGTATGTAGTATGCGTATAAAAAATCTCCGGGACGGTATGGAAGATTATGAATATTTTGCAATCCTTGAGCAGCTTGCAGGTAAAGAAATCGTAAAAAAGATTGTCAATACCGTTGCACCTAACTGGTGGAATTTCTCAAAAGAACCTGAAAAATTCCTCGCCGCCCGCGAAGAACTGGCTGAGGAAATTATGAAGCGGCAAAAGGAAAGAAAAAAATAACATACTCAGAATTTCAGGATTTACTTGGTAAGGAGAATTACGATGTATCAAAGTAGCCTTTACAGAAAAACGCTAATGCCAAGTTGTATACTGCTCTTATGTTTGGTCGGTAACGTTTGTTCAAGTGCCGGCAACGTCCGCTTTCGAGGCCCTTTGCGCATCCACCCGGACAATCCCCGCTACTTTAGCGATGGAAGCGGTCGTGCCATTTATTTGACCGGCTCACACACATGGTCAAACCTGGTTGACATCGGCCCCAAAGACCCACCGCCGCGCTTTGACTTTACCGCCTGCCTGAATTGGATGCAGAAATTGAACCACAACTTCATACGCCTCTGGACCTGGGAGCCGGTAACCTGGAACACGAAGGCCAACAGGGAGAACCAGCTTCACACAGCCGCACCTCAGCCCTGGGCCCGGACCGGCCCCGGCAAAGCCCTCGATGGCAAACCAAAGTTCGACCTCAAAAAGTTCAATCCAGACTATTTCAACCGATTACGCCGCAGGGTCACAGCCGCCCGTGACCGCGGGATTTATGTCTCCGTAATGCTATTTGAAGGATGGGCGATGCAGTTCTCAGCAGGAGCGTGGGAAGGGCACCCCTTCAATCCAAAGAATAACATAAACGGTATCGACGGTGACCGGAATAAAGACGGCAGGGGGCTCGAAATCCACACCCTCGGCTATCCGGCTGTTACCAGGCTGCAGGAGGCCTACGTTCGGAAAGTAATCGACACGGTCAACAACTTCGACAACGTGCTGTACGAGATATCGAACGAGAACCACCCGCCGTCGACAAAATGGCAGTATCATATAATTCGCTACATAAAAAGCTGCGAGAAGAAAAAGCCGAAACAGCATCCGGTCGGTATGACCTTCCAGTACCGTGCCGGAAAGAACGAGACATTATTCAAAAGTCCCGCTGATTGGATTTCTCCAAACAACGAGGGCGGATACCGCGATAACCCACCGGCCGCCGATGGTCGAAAAGTAATTCTAAACGACACCGACCACCTCTGGGGAATCGGCGGAAACCAGGCCTGGGTATGGAAGAGTTTTCTCAGGGGACACAATCCAATCTTCATGGACCCGTACGATGGCGTAGTACTCGGAAAAAGATTTGACTCCAAATGGGACCCTATCCGCCGCAGCCTGGGCTACACACGCCGCTACGCCGAAAAAATGAATCTGACTGCAATGCGGCCGCGCAACAATCTGGCCTCGACCAAGTATTGCCTGGCGAATCCCGGCACCGAATATCTGGTCTATAATCCTGCGGCGGATAAATCTTCTTTCACGGTAAATCTCAAGGCCGGCACATACAAATACGAATGGTTCAATCCTGATACTGGCAAGGTTGTATCCGAAGGTACAATAAAGGCAGGCGGCGGAGATAAGAAATTCGAGGCCCCTTTTAAGGGCGATGCGGTCTTTTACCTTAAAGCAAAATAAAGTACTGGGCGAAACAGAAAAAGGAGGACACAATATGCCTGTACGAAAAGAAATGACTCGACGAGATTTGTTGAAGGTAACAGCGCTGGCCGCTGCGGGTGCCAAAGTTGCTTTACTCAGTTTACCCGCCCTCGCTCAACAAAAAGGCGAGCGGCCAAAGCAAGCCGGCGACGTTACTGTGCTTAATCCGCAGAACCGTGTGCCGGTCAGCTTTATCATTGATGATTCGACCTGCCTGGTGAACCTGGCGCACTTTGGCATCCCGCATTTTGCCGAAGTATTTCCCAATAATTACAAACAGGATTGGAAAAAGCTGCCGCGTGAGATACCCGACACCTTTGTGCGAAAGTTCGGCCAATGGTGTCGTGACCATAAAGTGAAGGGCAAGTACAGCATTGTGCCTTATCCGGCATTGGTGGGCTGGCTGGACCGTGACATACCAGGCTGGTCAAAGGCCGAACTCAGAGAGAGCATCAAACTGGTTCGGGAGTTCATGATGCCGGATTGGGACATCCATCCGGAAATGGTCACTCATACGTGGGTCATTAACACAAAGACAGGCCGGCCATATCCTGAGAGAAGCCAGCGCTTCATGGAAAACTGGGGATGGAGCCAGGATAAATCTGTCGATGAGCTTACCGACTATATGAGCTATGCCCTGCGGATTCTCAAGAACGTCGGCCTCGCCTGCGAAGGCATCACCACCCCCGGCGGCTTTGGCAACCAGAATCGCGACAACCTTGCCAAAGCCACCCTCGAATCCTGCCGCGACGTATTCAAAGCCGAAATTCCCCATTATTTCCGCCATCTATTTACAGACGACCGCAGTGTTGCTCCTCGCGTCGAATATGCCTCCGGCCTGACAGGTGCCAATCCAAAGTGCGTTGTGTCCATCATCGGCTGCACCGGAGACTGGTTCGGCGGCTGGGATGGTTTAAGACCCGGTTCGGTCGACAAATTCATTACCAAAGACCTCAAAGGCGGCCGCCTGCCGCAGGTCATCGACAAGGGCGAACCCGCCATACTCGTCTGCCATTGGCCCGGCATCTATTTTAATGGTGAAGAAATAGGATTTAACATTTTCAAAGAAGTGGTCCGCAGGATTCACGCCCGATACGACAACTTGCTCTGGATGAAACTTAGCGAGATTTCCCGTTATTGGGCTGCAAAGGAGCTGACGCAAATCGACAAGCAGGGTACCCTTGTAACATTTAATGCACCATTTGCCACTCCGCGATTTACCGTGCGAATCAAGACCAACTCGACAAACGCGCCAAAACTGTTTGTCGGTGGCCGTCCTGTTCAATCACGGCCAGTTAATCAACTGCTGCAACTGGAAACCGGAACATGGTACGCAGATGGCCGGAATGTAACGGTTTGTTTTGACCTGCCGAAAGGCAAATCAACACTGGAGGTTTAAAAAAATAAGTGACTAAAGTGAGCTAAAGTGACTAAAGTGAAAAATAGTCAACAACTTTAGGCACTTCAAACTTTTAACTTTTGGCACTTTTCACGCCATCTTCGTTAACGGAATTTTTAGACGCTCGAACCGTTTCGACCTCCTCTTTAACTTTTTCTAACAGTTTCCCCCAGTCCATGTAATGCGTGCGGGAAAAGAGCTGCGGGCGATACCGGCTGGTAGCCACGCGAGCATAGGCCTCCCATTCCTTGACGGCATTGGTCAAATGGTAGACAGCACGAACCTGATACTTTTTGCGTTCGGGAACGACTCGGGAAACGGCCAGAGCTGCCGCTCCCCGGATTTTATCGGCGTAGTAACGGCCCAAATAGGCCAGGGATTCCATATCAGTCAGAGTAGCGGCCAATTCTCTGCTCGGCCTGGAGGTCTTCCTCAAGGTCTTCACACCGTCCAGGGCTTTTTCCGCCAGTTTGTCGAGGTTGTCCGCGACCCCAAAGGGCGTTATACCATCGAACGCCTGGCCCTTGACAACGGCTGATGCGTAATCCTGCACCGAAAGGATTCCCGAATTCTGAAGAGGAGGATGTTGAAAAAAGGCATCCACCGTGAGAAATCCATCCGCGGACATACAGCCCTCGGGGGAAAACTGAAAGTCGTTGACTCGGAAGAAGAAACGGTTGACCTGTGGAATGATCTGCGAAGCGGCCGCCCAGGTATCATAAAGAAGCGCAGGTTTCGCCCCCCGGAAACGGCGCTCCAGGCGCTTTTCGAGAAAGTCACGGGATAGGGTCAAGTCGTAAGCCAGACGTCCCCAAAGCATGAAACGGTACCAATGCTTATCGATTTCCAACTCGCCCGATAGGGCCGGGTCCTTACTGATGAATTCGCGCCCCCAGACATAGCCGTCCGGCCCCATATAGAAGCCGGCTTCCCACCGCATGAGGTCGCGAGGAACATTCTGGAGAAATTCGCGCACATAATCGGCGTCCCCCCAGCGGTGCACGAAAATATCGTCGTTGCGGAGATTCAACCAGCATGGCACCTTGTGCCGCTCCAGTTCATCCCTGTACTCAATATCGAGGTAAGGCGAAGTCGTGGTCGAATAGAGGCGGGCGCGGGCGTATTTATGGCCTGTATTGAAAGGACCATCGAAGTCCTTAAAGGCATCCACTATCTTGCCGAGATTGGCCTGATGCTGGCGGAAGATGAAGCGAAGCTCGCGTCCGGGATTTGCTCGCTTTGCATCCATAACACCCTGACCATAGGTGCGCCAGAGCCACTGCTCGATGCCGCCGACGTTCTTCACACGTTGTCTATCCACGTGCTCTCCGGCTGTGACCCCGATTCCGTCGATCTGGGGATAGGTCTTCAGGAATTCTCCAATGCAATAGCGCATGTATTCAATGGTCTTCTCATTGTCCGGCCTATCGTTGATTCCGTGTTTGCCTTTTGCGCCAAAGGTATAGATATTCCAGTGAAAGATGTAAGTTTCGATACCTCGCTCTTCGGCGTGAACAAAAACCCTTGTCCAGAAGGCAATTTTTTCATTGAGGGAGAGCTTTTTGACTACTTTGAAGTTGTTCGGAGCGTATATATCCAGGTTATTGAAGTGACGATTGGAACCTGTGTCGACCCTTTCCTTGAGGACACAGACGTCGTCGTAACCAATGCCGGGATACTTGGCCAGCTTTACGAGACCCGGATAAGGGTGGGTCGTCCAGAGCGTCAGCACGTTGTAGCGGTTTCGCGCCATAGTATCCAGAAATCCTTTCCAGAAATCAAAATCCCAGCACACCTTGATGTTCTCTTGTGCGGCCGTGCCGGTGTCATCGTAGCTGGGCGCCCGCGCATCGAAGGGAATGTTGAATTTTAATCCGCGACGAGCCAGGTATGGCTTTCCGGCCTTATCCTGCACCGCATCGAGACTCCCGCCCAGCGTAACCATTTCGGCCAGTTCCAGGCCTCCATACATGGCACCGCACGAATCGCCTCCGACAATCCGGACCACATTTCCGCCTTCTTTGCGGATGCGGAATCCCTGGGGCCCCAGACCGGTTTCACGAATTTCGAAAACGATTTTCATATCTGCTCGTGTGCCGTTCACATCGTAATCAGCATCGGCCAAGGCCCTTTTGATGTCTCCAACGGCAAAGGCGACCATAGGGTCATTTTCGTTGAAGGTGAGCGTTACCCTCTGCCTGGCGTCGCAATTGTTCCCCATAGTAAGGGCAGTAACAAACAGGACAAGGAATGAGAATGTTAGTCTTCTTCGCATGAGTAAAGTCTCCTTATGTCACGGTACGCTAAGCCTTATGTTCTGAGTTTTCTACGGATAGGTTGTATTCCATAACAGGATATTATCACAAGTGCTTGATATTTCAAGAACTTTAGCTATACTGGTGTGTATCCGGGTGGGGCGCGTCGACGAAAACACCCGCGAAAAAAAGAAAAGTTGAGGAGACGCGAAATCTGGTACAGCTTTTAAGAAAGGCGAAAAGAGATAGTGAGGACAAAAATGAATAGACGTGATTTTCTCAAAGCCTTAGGTTCAGCCACTGCTTCAGTTCTGACCGTAACTGAAATAACTTATGCCATCGGGCTAAAGAGAGAAAACATCAATATCCTGTTCTTCACGGCTGACGATCTTAACTGCGATTCCGTCGGCTGTTTCGGCGGCAAAGTAGCCGGCCTGACTCCGAATCTTGATTTCTTCGCCTCCGAGGGCGTGCGATTTGAAAACGCACACGTTACCGTCGCCATCTGTCAGCCAAGTCGGGGCGTCCTTGGCACAGGGCGTTACGGGCACAACAGCGGAATAATGGGCTTCATGCACACCGACCGTGATATACCAACCATCATGCAAACACTGAGAGACGCCGGCTACCTCACCGGAGTGCTCGGTAAAGTGAACCACTCAACGCCAAAAGCCAATTACAAATGGGACTTCGCCCATGACCGGAACGAATTGGGCAATGGGCGTGACCCGGATATCTATTACAAATACTGTAAAGAGTTTCTCACGAGGTGTCGCCGTGAGAACAAGCCATTCTACTTCATGGTCAACTCTCACGACCCCCATCGCCCATATCATATTCGGAGGCAACCCATCAAAGATGCGAAAGAGCCCTCAAAAACATATAACCCCGATGAGGTCGCAGTTCCTGGTTTCGTTCCGGACCTGCCGGGCGTCCGCAAAGAGCTCAGCTACTACCTGAACTCCGTCCGCCGCCTTGATGACACTTTTGGCAAGACAATGCAGGCCTTGAAGGAGTCGGGTTTCGACAAGAACACCCTTGTAATGTTCCTCTCTGATAACGGCATCGCCATACCGTTTGCGAAATGCAATGCCTACCTTGCCAGCACACGCACACCATGGATGGTTCGTTGGCCGGGCGTCGTAAAAGAAGGCGCCGTTGACAGGCAACACTTCATCTCTGGAATTGACTTCTACCCAACGGTGCTCGAAGCGGTTGGTCTGCCCGTACCAAAGGGGCTCGACGGTTCCTCTTTTCTGCCTCTGCTCAAAGGCAAGAGACAATCCGGCCGTGACGAGGTCTTCACACAAATCGACATGAAAGCAGGTGGAGACGCCGTTCCAATGCGATGCGTTCAGGACAAACGCTTCGGTTACATATTCAACCCATGGAGCGATGGTAAGTTCTACTACCGAAACAATAACGAGGGACTCACGATGAAGGCTATGGTCGAAGCCGCCCAAACCAATCCCGCAATCGGACAGCGCGTCAAAATGTTCCGATACCGCGCTGCCGAGGAGTTCTATGACCTCAAGAACGACCCCGATTGCCTCAATAACCTTGTGGACAAAGCAGGCTTTGAAAACCAACGCAAAAGAATGCAGAGCCGGCTTCACGACTGGATGAGACTGACCGGCGATCCACTCTTGCCGGCTTTCGAGGGTCGCAACTCACCCGAGAAGCTACGAACGGCTCTAATTGAAATTTACGGCCGGAATTACATAAAAGCCGCTGAGAGAAGAAAGAAGAAAAAGAAGAATAAGTGACAGGGAACGTCCTTGAAATAAAGCATAGAGCGAAAGTTGTAAGTTGTTTGGCGACTGACACTTTCTTGACAAAAGTATTACCACGTAACTGAGTGTAAGAGCTCGTTTATTTCGCTTCTTTATCGATTTGGTGTTAAACCACAAATCTCTAACCCAAGTTACGCAGTTGTAGCAAAATAAAATTTTTTTCGGTATCAAACCGGCGATTGCCGTTTGTAACTTAGGCTCACAAGCCCAAAACTCGATGTAGTGAAGACCTACTCTCTTGCA
>DUZJ01000079.1 GCA_013349615.1 Planctomycetota bacterium
CAGCTCTGGCTGGATGAAGCCAATCACAAAGTCCAGCCCTCGCGGTACTCGCGACGGAGAAACTTGTTGGCTTCGGAAATATTCGTAATCTTCAAATTCGGCCCATCCCACAACAGCCTCGTCTGGTTCATTTTCTCTTTCAATTCCGGACGCAGTGCAACATTGCCCAGAAGAACCGCTTCGGCCAATGGCCCGGCATGGTCGAAATTAGAACCGGCCGGCTTGCCACCCTTGCAAGCTTGAATCCACTCTTTGTGATGCCCGGGTGACCGCGGTATCATTTGCGCCGGTCTCTTATACTCCTTCATCCTCGATTCCGGTATCAGCCTCTCTCCGAGCATCTTGCCCGCCTCGCCCACAAACAGTACGCCGCCCGTGCCCAGCCGGCGACCATTTTCAAGTTCATCGGGCCTGCGAGGTCTCATTCCACCATCATACCAGCTCAGCTTAACAGGAGGCATATCGCCACGGGCAGGGAACTGATAATTCACCACCGAGGCAACAGGATATGTTTCCTTATTGACTAAGGTTGAAGTGGCCTCAACACTCATCGGATGCCCCAGCTTCAGGGCACGGAAAATCGGGTCTATACTGTGGCAGCCGATATCACCTAACGCTCCCGTTCCGAAATCCCACCAGCCGCGCCAGTTAAACGGCAGGTAGGCCGGGTGATAGGGCCGATTTGGCGCTGGGCCAAGCCACAGGTCCCAGTCTAACGTCTCCGGCACCGACGGCCTTTCCGTGGGCCGTTCAACACCCTGGGGCCAATACACCGAACTCAATCCCCGCAAAGGTCTGTCGGTCCAAACATGGACCTCTCGCACCGGACCAATCGCACCATCCCAGATATACTCGCACATCAAGCGTGTCCCCTCCGATGCCTGGCCCTGGTTGCCCATCTGGGTAGCGACCTTGTACTTGCGGGCCGCCTCGGCAACCTTGCGGGCCTCGTATACCGAGTGCGTCAGCGGTTTTTCACAGTACACATGTTTGCCCCTCTTGATGGCCGCCATTGACGCCGGTGCGTGAATATGGTCCGGCGTGGCCACTACAACCGCGTCGATATTCTTGTCCTCCTTATCCAGCATCCTGCGGAAATCGTGGTATTTCTTGGCATCCGCGTAGCGCCTGAAAGTACCTGCGGCACGCTTCCAGTCCACATCGCACAGAGCAACAATATTTTCGCTGCTGACGTTTCCAATGTCACCGCTCCCCTGACCGCCTACGCCGATACCGGCTATATTAAGCTTCTCGCTCGGAGGTTTATGACGCGGCCCACCGAGCACATTTCGGGGAACAATTGTAAACGCGGCAACCGTGGCCGCGCCACCCAAAAAATCACGACGTGATATTTTCTTCTTGTTCACAACTCAACTCCTAATATTTGCTAAATCCTTGAAGTTTTAGACGTACCAGGCTCCTCCTAAGCGCAGGTAATCACAATGTCCACCCTTTGCGATACTCCCGGCGGATGTATTTATTGGCATCGGGCATATTGGTTATCCTCATATTAGGCCCGTCGTAATACAGCTTAAGCCCCTGCTCGTATAACTGCTTGCCCATACGCACAGCAATATTGCCCAACAGGACTACTTCAGCCATCGGACCTGAGGCCTCGAAGTTGGAACCGGCTGGCGGGCCGCCTTTGCAGGCCAATATCCATTCCTTATGATGCCCGGGTGACCTGGGCAGGGTTTTCGGAGGTTGTTTGTATTCTTTCATCTTTGCTTCAGGTATCAGCCTGTGACCCAGCATCTTGCCTTTGTCACCTACATAGAGGTTACTATCAGCGCCACCATAGCGCCGACCATCTTCAAGCTCCGCAGGTCGGGTGGGCATCAGTCCGCCGTCATACCAGGTCAGCTTGACCGGCGGCAAGTCGCCCCGTGCAGGAAACTCATAACGAACGATAGATGCCAGAGGCGCGGTTTCGGAATTGACCCCACTCGAACAGGCCTCGACACTCGTCGGGTAACCTAATTTCAAGGCCCTGAAAATCGGAGCAAACTGATGGCAGCCTATATCGCCTAATACACCCGTCCCGAAATCCCACCAGCCGCGCCAGCTAAACGGCAGATAACAAGGATGATACGGACGCTCAGGTGCCGTGCCGAGCCAAAGGTCCCAGTTCAGTGTCTCAGGCACTGTCGGCGTCTCTTTAGGTCGGTCAATTCCGCGAGGCGAGATAGGCCTGTTACACCAGGAATGGACTTCGCGAACCGGACCGATTGCCCCGTCCCAGATAAACTCACACACCAGGCGCGTCCCTTCAGACGCCTGACCCTGGTTTCCAAGTTGGGTGGCAACCTTATGTTCGCGGGCCGCCTCGGTGAGCTTACGGACCTCAAAAATATCGTGCGCAAGCGGCTTTTCACAGTACACATGCTTGCCCATCTTTATCGCCATCATAGTAGCCACGGCGTGCGTGTGGTCCGGGGTGGCCACTACTACCGCATCGATATTCTTGTCTTCTTTATCCAGCATCTTACGGAAATCGCGGTATTGCCTGGCCTTGGGGTAGCGTTTGAATGTACCCGCCGCGTGCCTCCAGTCCACATCGCACAGCGCGACAATATTTTCACTGCTGACGTTTCCTAAGTCGCCGCCGCCCTGACCGCCCACGCCGATACCGGCTATATTAAGCTTCTCGCTCGGGGCGGTATTACCGGGGCCTCCTAACACATGTCTCGGCACAATCGTAAACGCAGCCACTGCCGCTGCACCGCTCATGAAACCACGGCGGGACAATCCCGTACCCTCGCTTATTGTCTTCGCACATTCTCTCTTCCGCTGTTTAGTGGTCCTTCTATTGCCTTTCATAAGAGTATTCCTCTCATATCAAGCTCTTTTTTTCGGCTTCAAATGTCTAAAAAATATTCCTGCAACCACACGGCAACTTACAATTCCCATCCCTTGCGATAAGACTTATTGATGTACCTGTCGGCCTCGGGTGCGTTAGTTGCTTTCATTTTCCTGGCGTCCCACACGACCCTTCTGCCGAGCCTCACTGCCAGGTTGCCTACCAGCAGCGATTCGGTAAACGGGCCGGAGTACTCGAAGCCGGCCAAAGCGCCCTTGGGATTATTGTCCTTGCAGGCCTTGACCCATTCCTTGTGATGGCCGATGGAGCGCTTTAATGTCTTCGGCGGACGTTTGTATGCTTTCATCTTTGTTTCGGGAATAATCCTCGGTGCGCCGGACCAGCCGCCGCAAAGAATCTTACCCTTGTCGCCGACGAATAGTATCCCGTTTGAATCCAGCTTGCGGTCTTCTCCCATTTCCGGCGGACGCGATGGCTTCTTACCGCCATCGTACCATATCAACTTCACCGGAGCTCGCCCTCTGCGAGCGGGGAAATAGTACGTGATAATCTGCCACTTCGGAAACGTCTCGTTATTGACCGGACTGGTCTCGGCCTCGGCAGCGATAGGCGCCTTAAGGTCCAGGCAGAAAAACGCCGGGTCCGCGTTATGGACCGCCATATCGCCCATAGCGCCGCATCCGAAGTCCCACCAGCCGCGCCAGTTAAACGGTGCATAAGCACGATTATAAGGCCGCCACGGTGCCGGTCCCAGCCAAAGGTCCCAGTCCAGCGTCTCGGGCACGGACTGTGTCTCCTTCGGCCGACCGATGCCTTGCGGCCAGATGGGGCGGTCCGACCATATATGCGCCTCGCGAACCGTACCGATTGCGCCGTCGTGGATGAACTCGTAGGTCAAACGCAGGCCCTCGCCGGCGTGTCCCTGCTGGCCCATCTGCGTAACCACCTTCATCTGTCGGGCAACCCTCGTCATCTCACGGGCCTCGAATATCGTGTGCGCCATCGGCTTCTCAACGTACACGTGCTTTCCCATATTCATCGCCCTTATCACGGCCGGTGCATGATTATGGTCCGGCGTAGCTACCACGACCGCATCGATGTTCTTTTCTTCCTTATCTAACATCTTGCGGAAATCGCGGTATTTCCTTGCCGCAGGATACCGGTTGAAGGTGCCGCCCGCTCGCTTCTCATCCACATCGCACAGCGCGACAATATTTTCGCTGCTGACGTTTCCGATGTCGCCGCCGCCCTGACCGCCCACACCGATACCGGCGATATTGAGCTTTTCGCTCGGCGCCTGCCTGCGAGGGCCTCCAAGAACATGTCGAGGCACAATCGTAAACGCCGCAACTGCAGCCGCGGCGCCCATAAAATCACGTCGAGAAATTCTTGATTTGCGGTTGTCTTTTTCTTCCTTCATATTCAGCTTACCTTTCCACAACTAACTCATATCTATTTGTTGTGCCAAAGCCGGCAAAGATTCATTGCCGCCCTGATTACATCTCCAGCGGTCCCCAACCGTTGCGTGGCTCGCGCCAAGCCAAGTCGTTAATCTTCGGGTCGCTGATGATTTTGCCGGCTTCGTTCAGCTCAAGCTTCTTTCCTGCGCGGGCGCAGAGGTTGCCGAGTTGTATGTTTGCGGTCATGGGACCGGAGTAGCTGAAGTTTGACTGACTGAACTGGCGCGGCTTCTCGCCCCGACAGGCCATGAAGAATTCCTTGTGATGTCCCGGAGAGCGTTCGAGCAGTTGTTTGGCGCGGCCGAACTCTTTCCTTTTTGCCTCGGGGATCAGTCGCGGGCTGTCCCAATAGTCGCCCTGAACCAGCATCGTTCCCTTGGTGCCGAAGATCAGATTCCCGGTTCTCGGCAGTTTGCCTCCGTCGACCTTGAGTTCCTCAGGGTTCTCCGGCATAAGGGCTTTACCGTTTTCATCGTTACCCTCGTACCAGTAGGTTGTGAACCCGGGCTGGCCACCTTTTGCGCGGTAGGTGCTCTTGACCACCATCCCGGTCGGCCACTGGTCCTTGACGGGCCCGGTCATACGGATCGGCTCGGCTGTAGCTGCGTAGCCTGGTTTCATGATCGCGTATATTCCATCGGTTGTATGACAGGCCATATCGCCCAGTGCGCCGGAGCCGAAATCAACGAAACCCCGCCACTTGAACGAATGGTAGACATCCTTCTTGTAAGGCCGCATCGGGGCCGGGCCGATCCAGGCATCCCAGTTCAGGGTATCGGGTATCGGATCCGATCCCTCAGGACGGTCGCCGCCCTGGGGCCAGATTGGGCGATTTGTCCAGGTGTGAAATTCCTTGATGTCACCGACCGCGCCGGCCTTCACGAGTTCGTACGCACGCCGCCATCCATCACCACCGTGGCCCTGGTTGCCCATCTGGGTTACGACCTTGGTATTCCTGGCGTAGGCCGCCGCCAGCAACTGCGCCTCGCGAACCGACCAGGTCAGCGGCTTCTCGGTGTAGCAGTGAATGCCCATGGATACGGCGGTCATCGACGGGGCAAAATGGCTGTGATCCGGAGTCGCCACGAAAACCACATCGAGTTCCTTCCCGTGCTTTTCGAAGACTTTCCGCCAATCCGTATATCCGGCCGCTTGCTCCCAGCCTTTCTTGCCGAGGACGCCGCCCCACCGGGTTTTGTCGACCTCGGCGAAGGCGACGCACTGAAGGCCTGCCCCATGGGATTGGCCCGTATGGGACCCAGCCTGTCCGCCCGCTGCGATGAATCCCACCTGGAGTTTTTCGTTGAGTCCCTGGGCCCGGATGAGGCTCGGGAAACCAATAGAGCATGCCGCTGCAGCGGCAGCACCGCTCATAAAATCACGCCGAGACATCTTCCTGTCTTTTTGTTTAGTAATGTTCTCTTCTTTTCTCATATTAGTATTCCTTAAAAAATTGCTCTTTTATACCCTCTTAAGGGCCTCACTTTATCAACCTTCAGTGGTTCACAAAATGCAAGCCCAAGCCATAATCAGCTACAATTATTCCAACACGTTATGTTTAAGCCTTTATTAATCTACGGGTTCAATCGGTTATCATTCAACGCGAAGCGCGTTCTTCAGGCAATTCAACCAGCCAGATATTGCGGTACTGAACGGCGTTGCCGTGGTCCTGCAGGTATATGCCGCCACGCTCCGGTTTATTACCACCAGGGGCCGCAGTAGTTGCCTTCGACACCTTTCTATTATCCTGTATTTTCACACCGTTGTGGATTACTGTCATAAGGGCGTCGCTTTTTTTCTTGCCGGTACTGTCGAAACGCGGTACGCGGTACGTAATGTCATAGGTTTGCCACTGCATCGGCGGGGCACACATATTCACAAGGGGCGCCCCGACCCCGTAGATTCCGCCGCATTCGTTGTCCCGGCCTTCAAGACCGTAGCTGTCGAGTACCTGCACCTCATATCGCCCCTGCAGGTACACTCCGCTGTTGCCGCGTCCCTGGCCGCGTGCTTTGGGCATAAACGGCGTCCGAAATTCCAGATGCAGCTTGACATCCGCAAACCCCTTTTCGGTTATAATCGAACCGGTACCCCGCTTGACTTCCATGGCTTTATCAACCAGCTTCCACTTTACCGGCCCTGGTTTGTTTCCCGAATACTTCCATTTTTTAAAGTTCTTCCCGTCAAACAACACAACGGCACCGGCCGGTGGCTTGTCACCTAATGTAGGAGAAAGCCGGATTACCTTTTCCATCACAAAGCTGCCGGAAAAATCCTGTCCCTGGAAAGTACCGGCAAATTTCTGGCCTTCAAGGACCGTCTGCAAAGTAAATTCAAAATCTCCGGATTTGCCGGGACCCGAAAAACGCACCTTCCCTTCTTTAAGCTGGCCTTCGAGTTTCGCTATTGCCGGCGCAGGCACAGGTTCGTTAAACTCATCGAGAAACTTGGCTCGATATTTCCCATCACCCAATACAATCACCTGCGCTACTACAGGACCTGAATCAGAGCCATCATCCAGCCTCCAGGTGCCCTGCCAGTCTCCCATGAATGGGTCGAGCTTCTCAAGCTCTATTTTTGTCTGCTCCATATACTTACTTTTCACAGGGCCTGCACACGAGGCAAAGGCCATAGATAAAACCAACAACACAACAATACATGACTTCAGGCTTGTGCCCTGAAAACGACATTCCCTGTTTTCCCTTATTGTTTCATGTACCACAATCTCTTCTCCTTCTTAAATCATCAATTATAAGCAAATACTCACCGACGCACTTATTCTCTTTTGTCCTTAATCTGATTTATCATTTTCTGTACCTGCTCACGCAGGAAATCATTTTTTGAAATTCGAAAAACCTTTTGCAGCGCAGCCTTACTCTCGGCTGGATAGCCGCCGGAAATGGCCGTAGCTATCTTAACCACAGCGACTTCCGCCTCCTGTTGCAAACTCTTTCTTTCCAGGTAAGCGGCGGCCATCTGAAGCGCGGCAATGGTTTTTATGTTTGCCAGCCCCGACAATACCATCTTCTTTTCGCTCGTGTTAGACGCAAGCTCCATTGCCTGCTTGTACATACCAATCCT
The DNA here is from genome assembly GCA_013349615.1 of Planctomycetota bacterium. GTDB lineage: Bacteria > Planctomycetota > Phycisphaerae > Sedimentisphaerales > Anaerobacaceae > CS2-K091. The sequence continues at coordinate 7,363 of DUZJ01000079.1, forward strand.
CTCTGCCGCCGGACGACCGCTGTCAAGGCCAATCAGCCTGACAAACCCACGAAGCGCCAGCACCCGATGTAACTTATTGTTACCGGCCTGCACTACTTTCAGCAGCTCAGCCGCCGGTTCAGCGGTAGGCCACCCTGCCAGGGCACGAATACACGTCTCCTTCACGCCAATGTTTTTATCTTTTAGACCTGCACGAAGCGCCGCTAAAGCGCGTCTCTCTCCTATCTTGCCAAGAACTCTCAGCAGAGAGCATCGGCTTGTTACCTCTTTAACCGAAGGCAGCGCAGCTAACACCGCCTCGGCCTGCCGGTTCCTGTCGCCGATTTTATGCGCAACGGCCGTTACTGTCTTCTCAGCCTCTCTTCGGTCGACCGCGCTTTGGACAGTTATCAATAGTTTTACCAATGCCGGCAGGTATTTCGGCCCGGCAATGGTCTTTAAGACCCGCAGGCTCTCTCGCCGGACCTTTGCGTCCTTGTCTCGCGCGGTTTTCAATAAGCTCTCAACACCTGCTGCTATATTGCGCTCGCCGGTACTGCGAATCAGCTCGACTTTGAGTTTCGGCAGCGACCGCGGGATTGCCGCAAGAATCGTCTCGTCGATCTTCGGCCCGCGCAGACGATACAGACTCTCGCGGGCAGCCTTCTGTTCCACGCTCCTGGTAGCTGCCGCCGTCTGTGCCAGCAGAGAAACGCTCGAAGAATCACCCAGGTCCCCTAACGCCTTCAAAGCCGCGACCCGAACGGATTGGTCTTTGGCTTTTGTAGCCACTAAAACTGCCGACAATGCGGTCCGGTCACGACGGTCAGCCAGGGCCGACAGCAACTGCACCTGTCCCCTGACGGAAAGGCCCGGCAGCTCCTTAGCTAAAGCTTCTGTTACTTCTGCTCCCGGCATCTCTCTTACTAAAGCTATGGCCATGGACTGCATCGACTCATCATTTCCCTTAAGGTGCTCGATAACTATCCCGATAGCATCGTTCTCCGGCTCCTCGGACTGGGCCGACGCCACCGTCGCGCAGCCTATAACTGCGTAAGCCACAAGTAAATAAGCCATCAGAGCCCTTGGCCTCTTTGCCGCGTGGCTTCCTTGTCTCCTGCGAGCCTGATTCATCTTTGTTTATCTTCTCCTTCGTCCTCTTACGGTAACCAAACCTCGCAGTGCGGCCGCGCCAATCGGTGCAGGCTCGGTTGATAGCTGCCTGTAAATGGCCGATGCCTCACGCCTTTTACCCTCGGCTGCGAGCTTATCAGCACACTTCAGATAACTATCCAGAACAACCAGCCGCAATTTACCCTTCGTCTTGTTTCTTGCTTCCGCCAGGGCTTTCGTAGCGTCAGGACCGGCAATATTGCCCAGGGCAGCAGCAGCAGCATCAGCTATCAATGCATCGGAACTGCCAATCAGCTTGCTCAGAGCGCCAACCACCTTGCTGTCACGGCGTTGGCCCAGCGAGTTAATTATACCGACCTTTACTTTGCCGGTCGTGTTCGGTAGTGCCTTCCGCAAAGCTGCACTGGCAGCCTCACCAGGTATACGCTCCAGGGCGTACCTTGCCATATCAGCGGGGTGCGGCTCCTGCTTCGAAGCCGGCTTCCTGGTCAGCATCGCGGCCAGCGGCCGAACACAAGCTTCGGAACCGATTATGCTCAGCTTCCGGCAGACAAACTGCTTGGCCGCCGGCGTTGAATCTGCCGAATTAAGCACTCCAATCAGGCTGCTCTCAATTTGTTTCAGTTTCTGCTGCGAGCCGTGTGCGTCGCGAACCATATTGCTGACCTCGGTGAGCGTCGCCCGGCTTTGCCCATAATCATACTTGCTTATCTTCTCAAACAATTCGTCCATTTCTGACCCCTTTCCTAAACTAATCAATGGTTTCGGTTTCGTATCCACCGGAAAATCACCCAGGGCAAACTGGATGCCGGCCAAATAATGCTCAAGCAGTGCCGGGTCCCACGTAAGATGGTTATTGTGACCCAGCGAACAATAAAACAAACGTCCTTTTCCGTAGCTTTTGACCCAGCTAATACCAATGTCCGTATCGTCGGGACCGGCTTTTTTGCCGGTCGCCTCATCGGCCATGTCCAGACTCATTAGAACACGCTGCTTGGCCCGCGAATACAACGGCGGCTTTGTACGATAAATCTCGTCGTTTACTTTGAAGCCTTTACCCTTATATGGCGCCATGAGCGGATGCCCCGGGTCGTCAATCTTAACCGCCCAGGTTCCGCCACTTCCCCAGGGATGCCCGCAGAACTGGCCGCCCATCATCTCCGCAGCTTCCGGCCATTTATAAAAATTGTCCGTGGCTGCGTGAATACCAATAATACCTTTGCCGCCCTTGATGAAATTCATCATGCTCTTACGCAGCGGCTCGTTAAATTTCAGACGAGTCGTATTGTTGAAGCACACCGCATCAAAACGCTTGAGGTTCTCGGCTGAAAACTGCACCATATCGCTGCTGACCACTGTCTCGAAGGCCCCGGTCTTGCGCCCCATTATCTCCAGCGCCTTGTCCCAGTACGGAATCGAACCGTGCTTGAATCCCTTGCACAAATTGAATACAAGTAATCTTCTCGGCCGCTTCGGCGCAGCCACCGCTTTTGCCGGCATGGCTGCCTCTATTCTTTGCACATCCTGCGGCGAAACGGCACCCGAACAATTCGTAAGCAGTGACAAACAGCAGATGCCGGACAATGCAATGTAAATGAATTTTAACCTTTGACTCATTTTTGCTCCTTTCTTTTTTCCACAACTTATTTATTCTTCTCGTATCTTGCTCGCTTGCCCCATCATACATTTTACAAATGCCACGGAGCCCGCATCGGCCGTGACAACAGCCGGTTGGCCTGGTCACTGTTGCCGAAGACTTCCTTCTCAGGATCCCATCGCAGCTTCTGCTCGGTCAGCATTGCAATTTCGCCTAATAGTCCAACGCTGATAGACCGGTGCCCGACCTCAATAGGTGCAATGGTTTCTTCACGGCTCTTGACACAGTCCACGAAGTTCTGCCTGTGGTCACGGCTGCGATATAACTTGATTTCGTCTGTACCAATGACTTCATCCAGAACGCTCTTGGGCTCAGACTCAAGCTTGCCGCGTTTTACATATATCCACCCCTTCTCGCCGTACCACTTCGCGCCTTGGAGATTTTTCTTGTTATTGGTAACGGTCATTACAATCCCGTTGGCGTACTTACAGGTAAAGTCATACTCCGTTGGAGCATCGTATATCCCGTCTTTGGGATAGACGCCTCTGCCTTCTATCTCGACAGGCCCCGTCCGCTCCAGGTCCAGGCCCCAGTGAGCAATATCGATGTGGTGGCCTGCCCAGTCGGTGAGCTGTCCGCCGGAGTAGTCCATTATCCACCGCCAGTTCCAGTGGTAAACTCCTCTAAAGGGCACCCACGGAGCCGGACCAAGCCAGAAGTCCCAGTCCAGACCTTCGGGAACGGGCTGCACCGGGTTATTACCGGAGCCGCCGCCGGTCGGCAGACCTACCTCGACCTTATGCACCTTGCCAATCCGCCCGTTGCGGACCAATTCGCATGCCCGGTGGAAGTTCCCATCCGACCGCTGCTGGCTGCCGGTCTGCCATATCCTGCCGTAGCGGTGGACCGCGTCACACATGGCTCGGCCTTCGCGAATCGTACGCGCCAGCGGCTTTTCGGCGAAAATGTCCTTACCGGACCGAGCACCCATAATAGCAGGTATAGAATGCCACTGGTCAGGCAGTGCCAACAATAGCGTATCGATGTCTTTTCGTTCAATCACCTCTCGGAAATCGTGGTACGCCTTACAGTCATTGTTCTTATACTTGTCGTCCACGATTTTCTTGGTCCTCTCGAGATTCTTCTTATCAACATCACAAACGGCAACAACTTGAATTTCCTTTTGCCTAAGAAGCCCCTCATGTCACCGGTGCCCTGGCCCCCCATCCCGATACAACCCATAGTAATCCGGTTGCTCGGCGAGACGCGCCCGCGCTGGCCAAATGCCGAAGTGGGTACAAGATACGGAAATGCTACTGCTCCTGCCGTGACCCCCGTCGCTTTTTTAAGAAACTGCCGTCGATTAATCTCTCTTCTCTTCATAACAATAACTCCAAAATTTCTATTCTCTTTCTGCATCTGCTATTACATAAATAACAATTCGCAACTCGTAATCAATTTTCAATAGTCAATAGTAAATAGTCAATTTCATAAGTGCCATGGGCTGCGCATCGGACGCGACAATAAACGGTTGGCATCTTCATCTCCCACAAACACCTCACGTTTGGGATTCCATTTCAGTGGCCGACCAAGCTTGTATGCTATATTGCCCAAATGACAGACTGTCACCGACCGGCAGCCGGTCTCGATATCGCAAATCGGCTTGGTGCGATTTCGGATAGCGTCCAGCCAGTCGGTATAATGATTTTTACACTCATATAAGTGCATCTCGTTCGGACCAATTTTTTGGTCCTTAAGCCCATCAGGCCAGGTGCGTAAATGTCCCCGATTTACCTCGACCTTGCCCTTGGTACCTGTAAACAAAACACCATTGGCGCTGTCCCGGGTCATCGTAACACCGCTGGCGTACTTATAAGTAAGCACCTTATAGTCCTTGCCGTCAGGCGGAATGATTTCAACCGGCCCGCTCTCATCCATACCCATACCCCACTGGGCGATATCGAAGTGGTGTGCTCCCCAGTCCGTCATCCCGCCGCCGCCAAAGCTGCTGTGATACCGCCAGTGAGGAAAGCCGTCCCAGCTAAGATGGGGAGACAATTCCGAATTGTACGGCCTCCATTGTGCCGGGCCGACCCACATTCCCCAGTTCAGATATTCCGGCACCGGCTGTGCGGCTAAAGGTTTATCTTCAGGCGGCCCGCCAACGCCGACCGTAACATGGTGTAATTTGCCGATGTAACCGTTGAGGACCAGCTCACAGCCTAAGCGAAAGTGCCAGTCTGAACGCTGCATGCTGCCCGTCTGAAAGACCCGCCCGTAGCGCCTCACCGCGTTGACCATCGCTCTGCCGTCAGCGATTGTCTGCGAAAGCGGCTTCTCGCAGTAAATGTCCTTACCTGACTTGGCCGACTGGATAACCGTAATCGCGTGCCAGTGGTCCGGAGTCGCAATCACTACCGAGTCAATGTCGTCCCGCCCAACCAGCTCGCGAAAGTCCCCGTATGTTTTACAGCCCTTGTATGTGCCGCCGCTTTTCTTGGCGTAGTGGTCTTCAACTATTTTCTGTCCGCGTTCCAGCTTTAGTTTATCAACGTCGCAGGCGGCAAGAACATGCACGCCGGGTGAGTTCAGAAACGCCCTCATCAGATGCTTACTCTGCTTGCCCGTACCTATAAAGCCCATCGTAATCCGGTTACTCGGCGCGACACTGCCCGCTTTGCCTAAAGCTGACGAGGCAACAACGTAAGGAAAACCCACTGCCGCTGCGGACGCGCCCGCCGCCTTTCTCAAAAACCGACGCCGACTAAATCCTCTTTCCTTCATAGTAAGTGCTCTTCTCTCTCTCATAAAATAGGTTACGGCTGCTATTCGACAGTCAATAGTCAATAATAAATAGTCAATTTCAAAGGTGCCACGGGCTCCGCATGGGCCGCGATAGCATCCGATTGGCTTCATCATCACCAATGAATCGTTCCTTTACTGGCTCCCACTTTACCTTCCGTTTCATCCGAGCGGCGATGTCGGTAATCAAACCGAGATTGGAAGCTTTGTGGCCGGCCTCGACGGGAGATACAGGGTCGCTGCGCATACGCACACAGTTAAGAAAATCAGCGTGGTGGTTGTTGGACTCGTGGAGGTGCACCTCGTTGGGCTTGATTTTCACCTGCAGCAATGACGCCGGCTCGGCCGAGAGAGAGCCTCGGTTTACATGTACCCAGCCCTTGTCGCCCTCGAATTGGCAGCCCTGCTTATTTGGGTTGCCGGTATCGCTAAAACTCATACGCAGGCCGCTGACATAGTCGAACTCAGCCCGCCAATCGTTGATATTATCAGTCAGGCCGTCGTCGCGGTGGCTGCCCTTGCACTTGAGCTCGAACGGTTCGTCGGCGACCGCCGGGCAGCCCCAGTTAGCGATATCAAGATGATGGACGCCCCAGTTGACGCTAAAGCCGGCGCAGTAGTCCCAAATCAGATACCAGTCCGGCCAGGCCAGTCGCCCCCCGTTATAAGGTTTCATCGGGGACGGCCCTACGTACATATCGTAATCCAGTCCCGCCGGAATCGGTTCCTCAGTAGTAGGCTTGCGATATGTCCGCTTATACTCAGGCCCGGGTGCAGCAACCTTGACCGTGTGGATTTTGCCAAGGTATCCGTTCCTCGCCAGCTCACAGGCAAACCGGAATTTACGGTCCGACCGCTGCTGCGTACCGGTCTGGAACACGCGGCCGTAGGTTCGCACGGCACGCGCGATCGCCCGGCCCTCGGTCACCGCCACACCTAAAGGTTTTTCGCAATACATATCTTTGCCGGCCTTTGCCGCCGCCACCGCAATCACCGCATGCCAATGGTCCTGGGTAACAATCACCACCGCGTCGATGTCGGGGCGGTGCAGTACATCACGGAAATCGTTGTAGCTTGCACACCCCTTGTCGCCGTAGCGCCGGTCTACAATGCCCTTGGCTTTTTGCCGCCGGCCCTCAATAACATCACAAACGGCGACAACTTGGGTCTCAGCTTTGCCTAAGAAACCACGCATGTTGCCCGTGCCCTGGCTCCCCACGCCGATACAGCCCATCACAATCCGCTCGCTCGCCGCAACCGCACCGGCTTTGCCAAGAGCCGACGAGGCAACAACGTATGGAAAGCCCACCGCCGCTACGGACGCACCGGCTGCTTTTCTCAAAAACTCCCGCCGATTAAATCCTCTTTCTTTCATCACAAAAAACCTTGTTTCTCCAAATTGACAGGTTACGGTTGGTTTTCAATATCCAATAGTCAATAGCAAATAGTCAATTTCAAAGGTGCCACGGACTTCGCATCGGCCGTGACAACAAACGGTCAGCTTCGGAGTCGTTGACAAATAGTTCCTTATCAGGATTCCATTTGAGCTTGCGCCCCAATCTTATTGCAATTAAACCTAAGTGGCCGACAGAGACAGACCGCTGCGCAATCTTTGCCGGCGAAGCCGCCTCCGAACGCGTGCGAATACAATCAAGAAAATTTCCTTTGTGGTCCTTACTCTTATACAGATGAATTTCATCCGTTCCAATGACCGAGTCCAGAATCGATTTCGGCTGCGCATCCAGTTCCTGGTGATTTACAAAAATCCATCCTTCGCTGCCCTCGAACCGAACACCATCCTTGAATTGACCGGCCACAATCATCGTGAATCCTTCGGCGTACTTACAATCAAAACGGTAATTTTCAACCGTATCAAAAAGACTATCAGTTGGAAAAACACCCTCACCTTCGACCTCGCTCGGCCCGGTCAAATCCGTACCCATACCCCACTGCGCGACATCGCAATAGTGACCGGCCCAGTCGGTTATCTGTCCGCCGGAGTAGTCGCTGACCCAGCGGAAGTTCCAGTGGCATCGACCCCGGCTGTAAGCTGTCCACGGCGCAGGACCCAGCCACATATCATAATCAAGACCCTCGGGCACTGCTGCAGGTTGCGTTATCTTGCTGATTCTGTCGCCATTATCAGCTACTCTGTTGACATTGGGCAGCCCCACATTCACGGTGTGCACCTTACCTATTCGCCCATTGCGCACTAATTCGCAGGCAAAACGCACATTCCTGCTCGAACGCATACTGTTGCCGGTTTGCCATACGACACCGTACTTCTTTACGGCATCGCAAATCACCCGGCCTTCCACAATACTATAAGCTAACGGCTTTTGGGAAAAAATGTCCAGAGCGCGCCGGGCAGCCGTAACCGCGATGATTGCGTGCCAATGGTCCGGCACAACTATTGAGACCGCGTCGATATCCTCCCGAGCCAGAAGCTGCCGGAAATCATTGTATGTCGAACAATCCTCGTTTCCGTACTTCTCGTTCACAATATCGCGCGCTCGATTGCGATGAACGGTATCAACGTCGCAGACCGCAGCAACCTGCACATTATCTCTGCCTAAGAAACCCTGCATATCAGCGGTGCCCTGGCCGCCAGGCCTCTCACCGCCCACGCCGATACAACCCATCACAATACGCTCGCTCGCCGCGACGCCGGCGCGCTGGCCCAGAACTGAAGACGCGACGAAATACGGAAAACCCGCTACAACTGCGGACGCACCGGCTGCTTTTCCCAAAAAATCACGCCGATTAAGTTCTCTTTTCTTCATAGCAAGAACTCGTATTTCTTGCAATTGACAGGTTACGGTTGCTTTTCAGTCATCAATAATCATTTATCATTTCTACACGTGCCATGGGCTTCGCATCGGCCTGCCGAGCATCCTTGTCGCAGTTGGGTCGCCAATTATCTCTTCAGTCTCAGGGTTAAAGCGTATCTTGCGGCCCAGCAGCATCGCAATCTGACCTAAGTGGCCCGGTGTCGCAGAGCGGTGCGCAACCTCGCACGGCGTCAGTGTCGTCTCCCGGCTCTTAACACAGTCCAGGAAGTTGCGCCAATGACCGGGCGATTCGAAAAGGTGTATCTCATCAGGCCCAATCTTGTCCTTGAGTATGTCCTTCGGGTTGGCGTCTAATCCGCCGCGGTCCACCCAAACCCATCCGTCTTCGCCAATCCACTTCGTCCCCCCGCGGATGTCACGGTGCCCACCGGCGATAGTCATCGTGGTTCCCTTCGGATACTTGGCTGTCAGCCGATATTTGGTCGCGGTGTTCCACAAACCGTCTTTGGGATATTCGCCGCTGCCCTCGATTTCGTGAGGACCGGCGTAGTCGAAGCCAAGACCCCAGTGCGCGATGTCAACATGGTGACCAATCCAGTCCATAAGCTGACCGCCGCCGAGGTCTAAGTGCCATCGCCAATTTTTGTGAACCCGTGCCGGGCAGTATGGCGAGTATGGTGCCGGACCAATCCAAAAATCGTAGTCCAGTTCCGCAGGCGGTGGACCAATCCCTTCCTGCCCCTTGGTTCCGCCAAAATCGCTGTGACCGGCAGGAAGACCAACCTCAACAGTGTGTACCTTGCCGATGCGGCCGTTAACTACCAGCTCACACGCCTTGCGGAAGTGGGACTGCGACCGCTGCCAGCTGCCCGTCTGCCATACCCGGCCGTAACGCTTCACCGCATCGCACATCGCGCGACCTTCCTTCAAGTTATGCGAAAGAGGCTTTTCGCCGAAAATATCTTTGCCCGACCTTGCCGCCGCAACAGCCGGAACTGCGTGCCAATGGTCCGGCAGACCAAGCGACACCGCATCGATGTCGTCGCGAGCCAGAAGCTGCCGAAAGTCATGGTAGGCGGCACAGTCTTTGTTCTTGTAACGACCGTTGATACGATTGACCGCTCCCTGCAGATGATTTTTGTCCACGTCGCAGGCGGCAATGATTTGACAATCTTTCTGGCCGAGGAAGGAGTTCATATTGCTGCCCCCCTGCCAGCCAACACCGATACAGCCCATAGTAATCCGATTGCTCGGCGCCACGCGGGCGCGCTGGCCCAGAACTGATGAGGGGACAATGTACGGAAAACTTATTGCCCCCACCGCTGTGCCGGCCGCTTTCACGAGGAATTGGCGCCGGCTAACATTGCTTTTGTTACTCATATCTACCCTTCCTGCAATTGTAGCCTTTACGAACACAAAATAATCTGTTTAGAAGCCTCGAAGTTCTATTTCTTTTTCTCAAATGCCGCATCGAAAGCGACCTGGGACGGCTTGAAATCCGCCTTCTTGAAGAACTCGCACGCCTCTTTTGCGCCGTGTTCCCGGTCCATTCGGCTGTCTTCCCACTCTACAGAAAGCGGTCCCTGGTAGCCGATATCATTCAAGGCCACGATAATTTCCTCGAAGTTGATATCACCGTGACCAATCGAGCGGAAGTCCCAGTAGCGACGAGGGTCGGCAAACTCGGTATGGCCGCCGAACACGCCTACCGTACCGTCGCCATGTCCCCACCAGGCGTCCTTCATATGAGCGTGGAAGATGCGGTCAGGGAA
>DUZJ01000080.1 GCA_013349615.1 Planctomycetota bacterium
GCCTATCTTCGTGCGGTTTGTTCTTGACCAGGGCTTCTATCCGGACGGCATCTGGACGGCGCCAAGCGATGCGGCGTTAAAGGCGGACATCGAATTATCTATGGCCGCCGGCTTTAACGGCGCACGTCTGCACCAGAAGGTATTTGAAGAACGTTTTCATTACTGGGCCGACAAATTAGGCTACCTGACGTGGGGAGAATTTGCCGATTGGGGCCGAGTCCATTCGTTTGGAAATCCGCAGGGAGTGCTGAATCTCGAACGCGAATGGCGGGACGCCGTCCTGCGTGACCGCAACCACCCTTCGATTGTGGCCTGGACTCCTTTGAATGAAACATCCGGCGCTGCGAGAAGCAATTATGGTCCCTACAGCCGCTCGGTTAAATCCATCGTGGCTATAACACGGGCGCTCGACCCATCACGTCCAATCAACGATGCCAGCGGTTACGTGCACGTGGAGACAGACATCTTTACCGTGCATGATTACGACCAGGACCCCGAAACCTTCAAGGCACGCTACACAGGCGTATCGCCTGATTCAGCAGAAGATACTTTTGTCCGGAATCAAGAAGTGTCGGTTCCCTATGAAGGTCAGCCTTACGTCGTGGATGAATACGGCGGGACCTTCTGGACGGAAGATTACGTTAACCATCCGGAAAAGGCCGGCAGGGGACGAAACAGATGGGGATACGGCAAATCGAGAAAACAGGTCGAGGACCGCATCAAGGCCCTGACCGATATTCTGCTTGACCATCCGAATATTGCCGGGTACACCTATACCCAATTGACCGATGTTGAGCAGGAAGTCAACGGCGTCTACACCTATGACCGCAAACCAAAGTTTGATACCAAGCGTCTCAAAGGTATTTTTGGTGCGCCGGCGGCAATTGAAAAGTCAAAATAACAAATTTCAATTTCAACACGTAGGGGCGGTTCGTGAACCGCCCGTTCTAAAAATGGCTCGAAAAATAGCTCGCAGACAATTTCTTAAGTATTCGGCCCTCGGAACAATAGGAGCAGCCTTTTCCGCGGTGCAGGGCTGTTCTTCGTTTTCACTGCAAAACAAACGCCAAAAGAGACCTAATATCGTTATGTACATATCCGATGACCATGGAATAGATTTTGTAGGCTGTTATGGTAACAAAGATGTGCGGACCCCTAACATTGACGCTCTGGCGGGTGACGGGATGTTGTTTGCCAACGTGTACGCCGCTTCACCAACGTGTGCGCCTTCCCGCTCGGTATTGTGGACCGGACTTTATCCGGCCCATAACGGCTGCATGAAAAATCACACTATCTGCCGGCCTGATATTACGGCGCTGCCAACCTATCTGGGACAGGTGGGCTATCGAGTTGTTTTGGTACACAAATATCACGCCAAACCAAGAAAGGAAGTTTTCAATTTCGAACACATCCAGGCCGGATTGCCTCGTAAGCCTAAACACCACAGAAAATACCGCAGGGAAGGTCTAAATCCCAAAGACGTTGACAAATTCCTTGCCGAACTGCCCAAAGAGCAGCCCGAAACGCCTTTATGCCTGATTGTCGCCGACAGCAGTCCACATGTAACGTGGGAGCCCAACAAGATTTACGACCCGGCAAAGCTGCAACTGCCGCCGTTCATAGTCGATACGAAACTGACCCGAAAAGCTATGGCCAATTACTATCAGGACATTACAACAATGGACAAACGTGTCGGAGAAGTGCGGTCAATGCTGAAAAAATATGGTTTTGAAGATAATACGCTCTTCATTTATACCTCGGACCAGGGTTCCGAGTGGCCGCATTCAAAATGGACGTTATATGATGCTGGCATTCGTGTGCCCTTTATTGCCGTCTGGCCCGGGAAAATTAAGCCGGCTTCGGTTTGCGATGCGATGATTTCGTTTGTCGATATTACTCCGACCTTTATCGATATTGCAGGCGGACACAGGCCCAAAGGTTCGGACGGAAAGAGTTTCTTAAATGTATTGTTCGGCAAGGCCAAGACCTTCCGAAAATGTATTTACGCCAGCCATACTGCGGACGGCAATATGAATGTATTTCCTCAGCGCTGCGTTCGGGACATCCGCTATAAATACATTCTGAATCTCGAACCTGAGCGCACCTGGACCACCCATTTTACAAAGGTGGCTGGTATTCCTGAAAGTCATAAACAGGTCTGGGACACCTGGGTCGAAAAGGCCGGAACCGACCCCCAGGCGGCTAAGATAGTGGACATAAACCAGAAGCATCCGCCCGAAGAATTATATGATACCCAGGCGGATACTTATGAGTTGAATAACATTGCGGACAAACCTGAAAACAGGCCGATACTTCTGAAGATGCGCGAGAACCTGAAAAAATGGCTGGCCGACCAGGGAGAAACGATGCCCGACAGCTTGTTCTGATGACAACTGTGGTTTTCACAGGAGAAGGATAATTAGTTTCCACAACAGGTACTACTTAACTCGGATTTTTTCTTTGTACTTTCTTATGCAGAACCTGGTTACTTCATCATGGTCTAATGTCAAATCTTTTGGCAGTCGTTCTATATCGAACCACTTCGCCTGCCCCCGCCACGACCACCACCGAAACCACCTCGCCCGCCACCGCCACGACCATCACCGAAACCACCTCGCCCGCCTCTGCCACCACGATGGTTTGTTTTCATCCGGCCCTCTTCGACTTTAATGCTCTGTCCCTTCAAATCCTTGCCGTTCATTTCGCTGATTGCGGTTTGGCCTTCTTCCGAAATTGGCATTCCCACGAACCCAAATCCGCTTGATTCGCCCGTAGCCCTGCCCCTTACAATCTTGACGGATATGACTTGGCCGAAGGCTTCAAAAGCCTGACGCAAATCGTCTTCAGTTGTCTCACGTGACAAATTTCCAACATAGATGTTCATTTTTGATTTCCTTTTATAACCTTTGGACTGAACCTTAAACGTTTTTGTGCCGGAATCCCGGTTACCATTGGTCGCTGTATTGCGACGGCCATATATTCTTTAACTAACGTCTCGATAAGCTCTTTAACGGAGATGATTTTATCTATTCTATAGGCGTTAGCTCCCGCAAAAGCAAATCCATTTCCAAAATCACCTTTTTTTGCATTCGTCAACGCAAGAGCAATAATATGGCACATTCTTAAAATCGCAACTTTTCAAACACTTCCAGGGACATTTAAAAGTTTCCTTAACTCCTGACGAAATCCGCTCAAGAAACTTATTCCCTATGGCTCTTCCCGGCAGTCCAACAGGGCTGTCAATTATGACAATATCTTCTTTTTTGCATTTCAAATATGCCTCCTTGCATTCCGGGGAGGCATCACATTCATAAGTTGCAACAAACCTCGTCCCCATTTGCACTCCCTGGGCGCCTAACTGCATAAACTTATGAATGTCCGCACCTGTATATATGCCTCCCGCGGCGATTACAGGGATGCTTTTATTAAATTGTTCCCGGTAGGGCTTTACCGCAGAGATCACCTCCGGCAGTATCTTTTCCAACGAATAGTCGGGATCATCAATCTGCTCTTTTTTGAAACCCAGGTGCCCCCCGCCTAATGGTCCCTCTACAACCACGGCATCGGGTATATGAGAGTATCGTTTTGACCAGGATTTAAATATAATTTTAGCCGCTCTGGCGGAAGATACTATAGGAACAAACTTAGTAGCGAGCTCTCCTAATCTGTCCAGCGGCAATGTATTAGGGAGCTTTACGGGAAGTCCTGCACCAAGAAAAAGCATATTCGCCCCTTCATCCACAGAACATTGTACGAGGTCGTCATAATCTGAAAGGGCTACCATTATATTTACGCCGATAATGCCGCCTGTTTTGGCCCTTGCCTTTCTTATTTCTTTCTGCAAGGCTCTTTTATTTGCTTCTTTGAAGTTTGTATTCAAGTCCGGTTCAAACTGACCAATTCCAGCAGTGGCAATAACTCCAATACCGCCTGCATTTGCAACAGATGAGGCTAAACTTGATAAAGAAATACCAACGCCCATTCCCCCTTGAATAATTGGTATGTCAGCTTCTAAATCACTTATTCGCAGCTTTGGTATCTTTCTTGAGTCCATAAATTAACTGCCTTCGGCGGAACTTCATTAAGGCAACCGCTCGCCCTGTTAGAAATCTTCCGTTCTCTATGATAATCCCCCATTTCTGGAATTTCTAACGGGGCTCGCCGTCACCCCGAGCGCAGTCGAGGGGTCTATTTAAACAGATTTCTCGACTTCGCTCGAAATGACAATTTGCGCATATTGCCTATTTTTGCTATTATCACAAATTCCTATACTATTATATTATCTCAATTAACTTTCCAGGGCTTCGCAAAGTGCCAAGCATCTGAATTTACTTTGACTATAAAGCAGGACTGCCCTTTTGAGAAGTGAATAATATGAAAATCGAAAATAAACTGCTTTAGTTGCCTTTCTGATGCCAGACCCCTGGCTTATTTCATACCGATTGATAACCAGCAACATGGGTGCGCCCGAACACTCAGGGGAATTCCGAAGTTGCTCACATATAGCCGGCGTATTTTTTGGATTCTTTCGGGCATAGACCATAATCACCTCTGTTGCCGCAGGCATTGAAGAGACCTCTGTTTCCTCATCGTTCAAAGGTGCGGTCACACACTGCCAATTTGAAAGGCACTGCTTAACGTGGTCAAATTTTTCTGCTGAAGCCCCTACAACAATTGCTATAGAACCACTTGGCATAATTTCTATGTCCCAATCAAAATCACGAAGTTGATACGGTTATACACTTATTCCAACTGTCAATCAAGAAATAGTGGGCTCAATTCTCGATGCATTCAAAGCCACGGGGGTGCAGGTGCGCTTAGCTGGCGGCGCCCCGATGCCCCTGAACCCCCCTGTAATGTATGTACCGGCGTCCATATCACTTTCTTGGATGGAAAAAGGGAATTCATGGGTTTCACGATATAATGTTCAGCTTCAACAGGGGCGTACTTGGATCGCACAAGGACGGTCCTTTTCGCCTTTCCCAATCTCGTACTCGACCTTCTGGCCTTCATCAAGGGATGCTCGGCCCTCCGACTGGATTTCAGAGTGATGGACAAATAAATCGTCACCCCCATCGTCGGGAACGATAAAACCGTACCCTTTCCTCTCGTTGAACCATTTTACTGTACCTGTATTCACGTGTTCTTCTCCTTGGGTCCCTTTATTGGGCCCATAATCCAAATACCATTGTCTTTTATTAGGAGCATACCTCGGACGACACGATATTCCTAATCAAATCTGCTATTAAACCGAAAGAAAAAGCGGGAGTAAACAAATATATAACAATATTCTGCCGAGAATCCCTGAAGTTCATAGATTTTTTCTCTGCGCTCTCGGCGGCAAAAATACGCGATAGAAAATGAAACGCAGGAAGTTTCAAATTATCGCTTTTAGCTTTTCGATAGCAAACTTAACTACCTCATTATGGTCAAATGCCAAATCTCTGGGCAATCTTTCTATATCGAACCATTGTGCCTTGGCCGCGTCGTCGCCGGCTTTTACTTTGGTCTTTCCCTCTGCCGCAATTCCCATGAATGTAACTGTAATTACTCGTCCCCTTGGGTCCCTTCCGCACGTGCCAAAAGTGTGGACCTGTTCCAACTGCACACCGGTAAGCCCCGTCTCCTCCGCTAATTCCCTTGCCACGGCGTCTTTCAGCTCCTCATCAATATCCACAAATCCCCCGGGCAGGGCCCACTTGCCTTTGAACGGCTCGTTTCCGCGATTGACCAATAGTAATTTTACTTTACCTGCGAAAGACCCAAACACGGCGGCGTCGGCAGTCACCATCGGCCTCGGCCAATCGTAAACATATTTACCTTTTTTAGCCATAGTGGATAAGTCCGCCTCAAAAGTCGAATATCAAAAATAACGGACGAAATTTCAAAAAGAACACTTGCAAAACGCTGCATTTTAATATGTAATCCCGCGTTTTGCATTTTAATTCTTAATTTTCTTATATCCATTGCTTAATACCCGGCTTTTGCTTACAATGGTTTGGCTATGATATCCTTAGCGAAAACTTCCGATAATAACATCAAAACCGCTTGGCTCGGCCTCAACAACGGTTGGAGCGGCAAAGCTGCATTATACAGAGCACACGGCAGGAACTTCTCACAATTTGACTGGGCCGACAGCCTCTCACAGCCCAACTTGCTTTTCGATGATGTTGAAAAAATCCTGAAGTTCGGGAGCCAAAACTGTGTCGCCGTGAAAAATCTTGCAATACGGGACACACAGCTAAAAGTAGTTATCAAAAGACTTTACAAGGGATACGGTCTGCGCCAGTTCTTCCGTTCATTTCGGCCCGGAAAAGCGCTGAGAAACTTCAATACCGCTCTCAATTTAATAAGCTGTGGAATCGCCGTTACAGCTCCTTTTGCCGCCTTGCAGCAAAGACGCAGGCTATTTACAAAACAAAGTATTTATATTACGGAATATTCCCCGGATAGTTCCAACCTGCATTCTTTTGCATCCAGGCGATTGTCTTCAATCACACATACAGAGCGGTTTGAAATAAAAAAGCAGTTATCTTATGAGCTTGCCTCGGTGCTGGCTTCGCTGCACAAAAACGGCCTCTGGCACAGGGATTCGAAGGCCAGCAATTTCATCGTTTGTAAGGACAATCAGGATAAATACAGAATATTGCTCGTGGATATGGACGGAATAAAGCGGTACTTACTGCCGAGCAGAAGCCGGCAATTTCGCTCTTTGTGGCGGCTTGCCGCCTCACTTATGCCCGTAGCCGGTATCAACCGAACAGATTACCTGCGGACCTTTACAGCTTATTGCAATCTTACCGGCCTTGAGCCTTCACAGCGCCGGCCTCTTTACCGCCACCTTGCAAAACGTGCACTGGCCAAACGCATGAGAGCTATGGCCACAGTCGTCATCGACAAATGAGCATGCACGAATCTTTAGAAAACATCCTGATAATAAAGCCAAGCTCATTGGGGGACATAGTCTTGGCTTTACCGGCCCTTACTGCTTTACGCAAAGCTTTTCCCGACGCAAAGATTAGCTGGCTTATTCGCCCGGAGTTTGCGCCGCTGATTGAAAACCATCCGCATTTGACGGATGTTATTATCTTTGAGCGCAAGCTCCTCGGCAAGGCCTGGTTCCATCCTTATGCGTTTGCCTCTCTGCTGTCGCTTATCCGCCGGCTTCGCCGCGATAAATTCGACGCCGTAATAGACCTGCAGGGCCTTTTCAGGACCGCTTCGTTAGCGTGGCTATCCGGCTGCAAAAAACGCTTCGGAATAGCAAACGCCAGAGAGTTCGCTCACATCTTTTACTCGCACAAGGTCGCCCCGGACACGGATTGCGTTCATTTGGTTGACTACTACTTAAAAATAATACGGGCCGCCGGTGCCTCCGAGACGCTGGCCCACTTCGTATTACCGCAGGACCCTGCCGCCGCCGATTCGATTCGCAGGTTATTGACCAGTCACGGCATCAGGCCCGATAACTACGCTGTCTTTATACCAGGCTCCGCTCATAGTGATAAATGCTGGCCGACCCAGCGGTTTGCCGCCTTGGCCGACAAGATTTCATCACGGTTTCACGTCTCTATTGTTGCTGCCGGAACAGAATCCGAAAGCGACACTATTGAAGACCTGAAAAACCTGGCCAATGTCCCCATAGCAAACCTGGCCGGCCAAACTTCCATAAGCGAGCTGGCCGCCTTGTTAAAAGCTGCCAGACTTGTTGTAAGCAATGACACCGGCCCGGGCCACATTGCCGCGGCTCTGTCAGTGCCTCTGGTTATGATATTCGGCCGGTCAAACCCCGCGAGGGTGGCCCCGTATGCAAGACCACAGTGTGTCGCTGCAATTGAAGCCGATAATAGGGGCCTTGAAACCGACAGCAGCGACCCGAAGCACGACATTAAAGCCGTTACCTCCGGCCAGGTTTACCAAAAGGTATGTGAGCAGATGAATCCGTAGTGCGTATCGTTTAGTAAAAACCGCAACGTCCTGATATCGTTTAGCCGTCGCCGGAACGGCGACGCTTTATTGTCATTCCTGCTAAGCCTGTCTCTGTGAAAGCAGGGGGCAGGAATCCATTCCTTACTGTTCAAATATTCAAAACTAAATTCCCCTCTCCGGCCCTTCAAATGCTGCTTTTATGCCCCATAAAAAACAATAATTTGGCATTCTAATTTTTATTTCTTATGTTTTATATAGTGTCCCTTAAACGTCAAAAAACCTATTTTTATCTAATTATGGGGGTTAATTATGGAACCTGAAATGAACTCAGAAAATTGGCCACAGCCGGAAGAAGAAAATAGTGCACAGCCGTACGAAGATAATAGTGCAGAGCCGTACGAGGGGAATTATGCACCACCGTCCGAAAATCAAAGCCAGCCGGACACATCGCAACAGCCGGAACAAAACGAACCGCAATGGCTACAAAAGAGCTGGTGCAACGTTAAGGTGGCAACTTGGCTCCAATTTCTCATTCTTATCGCTATTTTGGTGGTCGCTACTGTGAAAATTGCTCCTAAGTTCACCACAGCACGGCCCCGGCAGCAGGACACCTCCGAATACTACTCCGAATACGAAGATGAGGGCTATGACGAATACTATGATGAGTATTCTTATGACGACTGAAATCTTCGCTTCGGTCTGAACGCTGGTAATCTTCGCATCCAAGCCCCCAAAATCCTCTTTTGGGGGTTTTTTGCTATTTAGTACCGCCTGCCCCTGCAATTCTCAGGCAGGGGTCCTCTGACCGGCGTCCCTTACTGTTTAGCCCCCAAATTTATTTGGGGGTCATTTTTTCTATTTTCCAACCCAAATTCATTCCCCGGACCACTAAAATACAAAAGCTCGCCGACGCCGCTCATGCGGTGTCCACTGCAACGAGAGTTAGAGACTCTGCTCATTCTGGCCAAAAATAGTGCGTTGCACCACAAGGACTGACTAATTTTTCTTCACCAGCCATTGGCATTTCGTGTAAATCGTGTTTCCATATCCCCTTCACACTTTGTAGTGCTGCAAAGGCAGAGATTGCCGAATCCCACTCGTGGTTGTTAGCTGGTGAGATCCTAACACCAAGATTTTTCATCAACGTTTTATCCATTAGGTTTTTTTTATTTTCATAGTCGTATTTTCACGTTCGAGAAACCAGAGCAAAACTTTTGGGTGAGTCTCAGTGATAAACAACTCAGGTCGTTGATTTCTGAGCGATACAAGCAATGCCATTCCATTTAAGCTCATCGAACCACAAAGGAAATTTGGCGTGACAATACTGTTTTGAACTTCTCTGTATTTTTGTCTAAGCCAACGGTCAGCAGGTCTCCAACCACTCTTGCCTGTACTCCAACATGTAAGCGTATCAACACCGACAGCGACAAGTGATCTTTGCTCTTGAGCGATCTTTATCACTTGTTCGGCATTATCCAACGTTTCAGTTGTCCATTCCTGAATTGAGCCGTTATCGAGAACTAACTTGGTTAGCCCATGATGCTTGTTACCTCCTGGATCGTATCCAATGATTGTTCCCGTGATGCGCATAATCATATTTGTCACCTAACTACTTCTTATATATTTTCAGCATAATCAAAAGCTCACCGGATGCAATTGAGCACAGCATAATATGCGTCCGGATTTAAGATGTTGTTAAGCAATGACCTTAACTGGATTATCTTTAGAGTATTTCTCGTTTGCATCTGAAACTCTTTTTATTGTGCATTTTGATTTACTTATGGCCACAAACATCAATGAGTGCCAATAAATGGCTGTCGCATGGTAATTTGTCAAACGCTCTTTAATTCGTGCAAAATCTTTTGTAAACGCTTTCCGTCTAAAATGCTGAAAGACAGAAACCACAGACCTTTCAGATATTTGCTCCAAGATATATGAAAGGTCAGAATACAAAATATGTTTTTCATTATATGACTGTTCAGGTTCAAATCCATTATCTGGATCAAGAAGTAACAACTGGTCTTCTTTGTGTGACAATCCTGAAAAATATGTTGTTCTGTTGTTGTTTGTTATCTGCAAGTCATTATTATGCAAATTCACAATATAATTAGAGTTTGTTCTTCCGGGTAAACTGTGTATTAAGTCAACTATTCTTTCTTTCCGCAAATCTTCGCAGAAATCAAGAATCTCTTTCCGAGCGCGAAACAATGCAGGGTCTGTCTTTCCATCATTGCTCTCATCATCCGGAGTCATCATTAGCATGATATTAAGAACAGGATAATTTAGTTCCTCTGCAAGAAAATCATGGTAATCCCATTTGAAGCTATCTTTTGAGTCACCTAAGTATTGTTTTTTCATGTTCTTATTTATCTAACGATTGATTATATCGCTTCCGCACAACACCAAGTCCACCAGCGCGAAGACGCGCAGCCAAATTAACCATCTGAATTATCGACATCCTCTTGACCTGATAGCTCTTCATTACACCCTTCAATGAAGGCTAAAAGTTCATCCATAAGCCTAACTTTCTGCTTGTGCCAGTCGCTACCCTCGGGAATCCACAAAGCAAGCACGTCAAGCATATTCCCCATCCAGAGTGAAATACCGTATGCACACCCACTGAAAAGCCTTGCATTATATGTGACACCAAAGTGAACAGTAGTTTCGCCCTCGCACGCACTCAGAAGTGGAAGAATGGCAACCGGATCCGTATGAGCAAAGCGACATAACTCGGCATTAAGCTCTCCAAGTTTCGCTTTCATTGATTTTGATGGGTGGTTGATCTTATTCTTCATTGTCTCCGCTTTGGGTGGCTGACTATCCCAGCTAGCATGCAGCCAGCGTTCAGCCTCAGCCGGATACTTTGACAAATACCAAAATGCCAGCCAGTTCTCGTATACGTTTCTCAGGAGGCCCATAGTTTGAAGGTAATACCCCCGGCACGCCAAATCGACCGCCGCCTTGAGGCTGTTGAAGTTTTGGCTGATGAGTCCCATGCGTGCGAGTGTGGCGTCTGTGTTGTCAGGTGCATGTCCAAGTGACATGCCAAACGCATAGATCGACAACGCTCGCTGGAGAAGGTTAACGATACCTCGGGACTTTGAGGATGTCAAGCGTGAAACTTCACATGCCTCAGATTCCATTTCTTTCAGGTGTTTGATATACATTGATATTTAATGTCCAACTTTAAACAATTTACCAAGTCATGCTTCAGCCGCTGGTTCGGTTAAATTGTAATATCTCTTGTGTTATTATGCCCGCCATTCTCCCAAAACGCAAGAAAAAAAACGCCGTTCTTCCCGGCCTCAAAGGGCTAAATACTGAATACTATATGCTAACGACTATAAAGCATCCCCGTCATCCCCCACAAACGCAATAAAAAATCCGGCTGGAGTCCGCTCGAATCTGAAAAATAGGTGCCTGTTCCTGTTATTTCTATATTCTTAATTATTTGTCGTCTTCTTTCTGAAGCCGATGGCTTCACGTATCTTATCAGGTAGCACCTCAGTATCTGGAACTGGAGCTGTGCTAACATAGTCTCTCCCAGTCTTTGTTCTGATTACAAGTACGTCGCTCGCTTTCCAACCGGTTCCCTTCTGAATCAAAGCAACAGACGCGACCTGTGTCGCTGGAATCTCAACTTCGCCTTTGGGCCAAAGATAGCGAGCCACAAGCTCTTGCTCCCCCCCCCAATTCGAAGTGAGTAGAAATAACAATAGCCTATTCGGTAACTCGCCCAAATTGAGCCACCTACAATCAGAAGCGGCCAAGAAATTAGCAAAAGCAGCAATATCCGACTTCGCTTTTTCAAGACGCGTTTAGATGGTATGAACATCGTGTAAAACCATCGACAGAATAAAACCGCGAGGCAAGGGCTCAAGCCGAGAATAAGAATTAATAGTATATAACCATATGTCTGATGACCAAAATGTATTGTTTCCATCGTCGTAGCGATCTTATAAATTCAGTAATAATTGGAGTAATATTAAGGAAAGTCACCTATTTTTGTCACCTCAGTTCCCCAGCCGTCATAATCTCCGCAAAAACGCTGTGCGATCCCATCAAACCATGCGCTTGTCTCAAGTATTGCCTCTTCCTCCGGGACCATACTCTTTGTCGCACGGCAGCTCCATACAGGCTTCGAGAATAATCTCCGCCACCATGGCGGCGGCACGCAATCGATCCTGACTGTATAGCCTTCCCTCTCGATTTCACTTAAAGCCGACTTGGCCTGTTCTTCTGATGGAAAATACAAAAAAAAGTCCACCGTATGTGGTTTATTAAGATCTGACCCCAGTTCTTTCAACCGATGAAGTACGGCTAAATCTCCTTCATCTCGCGCTCCCATAAGCAAAAAACCTCACTTCTAAAAAAATATAATCCCTTTTCATATCATTTATCTCGCGTCCTATTATCCCTGCCATTGCCGCCAAAGCCAAGAAAAAACAACAAATATCAAAAAACAAAACGCAAAAACAACAGAAAATTCATTTTTTCAATCTTGAGTTTTTTCGCGGCTAAAAAATCCGCGAAAACCGTGTAATACGTGGTTAAAAATTCGTGCCAACTTGTGCCCGCGTTGGCGGGTATTCGTGGCTAATCCTTGCCTACTTGTCAAGTAGGTCCTGTTATCCAGTCTAATTTTTCTTCGTGTGTTACCGCCTTCGCGGCAAATCAAAAACTCATGCAGTTTGTGAACTCGGTCTGGAAGTCCGGCTCGTGCGCGATTTCGACGTATTCGATTTTTCTCGCTAATTCTTTCGCCTCTTCC
Organism: Planctomycetota bacterium; assembly: GCA_013349615.1. Classification (GTDB taxonomy): domain Bacteria; phylum Planctomycetota; class Phycisphaerae; order Sedimentisphaerales; family Anaerobacaceae; genus CS2-K091. Next base: position 12,701 of record DUZJ01000080.1, read on the forward strand.
CGGCACCGGCGGGAGACGAGCATCATTTGTGCACCGCTGCATGCAGCATTGCCGACAGAATGAATCCGCTCGGCCGGCACATCGGGTAAAAGCCCTATTCGAAGGGCGCTTTCTCTTCGGATATAATTTCCAAAAGCACCTGCCAAAAAAATCTGCCGGATATCGTCATCACCAATACCGAGTTTGCGTTCCAAAAGTATTATCCCCGCTCGAATAGCTGACTTGGCTAATTGTACCTGGCGGATATCTTTTTGTGTGAGGATTACCTTCTGCGCGTCATCGAGCAGGAAAGCCGGCTGGTCATCCTGTTCGATCATTCGCGAGAAGATAGCCGGTGCCAATTTGTTTTTCATCGTCTCGGGTTTGGCGAACCGGCCGGTTGAGTCAACGATACCGAGGTCCAGCAGAACCGCGACGGCGTCGAGAAGCCCGCTGCCGCATATAGAATGCGCCGGGCTGTTTCCTATCACATCCAGAACGATGTCATCTTCGTTTGCAACGACGGCTTCTATCGCTCCTTCCACAGCCCTGCTGCCGCAGTTTATCCTTGCGCCTTCGAGGGCCGGACCGGCTGCACAGCTTGCCGCGTAGAGTTTGTCGGCGGTCCCCAGGACAAGCTCGCCGTTTGTGCCGATGTCAACCACAAGTGTCACTTCTTCGGCTGAATCAATGCCCGTCGCAAGCGCAACAGAAGTAGTATCTGAGCCGACGAAGCCGGCAATATTGGCAACGGTATGGATATTGCCGGCCGGGTTTATTCGCAGGCCGATGTCACCGGCGGGCGTGTCCTTTGCGTCGAGAGAGTAGGCCTTATACGGTGCCTGGCCGAGCTGCTTTACAGGCAGCTTGAGGAAGATGTGATTCATAGTCGTATTGCCGACGGCGCAGACCTCGAAAATCTGTTTGATGTCGACGGCGGTTTGTTTGCAAAGGCCGGCGACAAGGTCGTTTATACAGTCTGTTATTATCTTTTTTAGTTTGGCCAATTTTGCATCTGTTTCGCCGTAGGCGATTCTGCTGATGACATCATCGCCGTATCGGCTTTGCGGATTCAATGCGCCCCTGGTTGCGAGGCACTGTCCGTCCGCCATATTAATTAACTTTGCGACAACAGTGGTTGTGCCGATATCGACTGCCGCGCCGAAAATCTCGGCCTCCGGCTGGATTGGCAGATATTTTTCGTATATATCGCACTGAATTTGCGCTTTGGTATCGATTCCCTCAGCAAGGATTTTCTGCTCGAAGAATCTGGAGCCGGCCGGTATTGTTACCGTAAGGTCGCTTTCGATACGGTACTGGCAGGCTAAGACTTTTTGTCCGTCCGGCTCAAGGATTGCTTCGCACTTTTTGCAGATGCCTTTGCCGCCGCAGACGGTGTTCAAGATTATTCCGGCCTGACCCGCGGCCTCTAATAGCGTGGCGCCTGCGTGAATTGAGATTTGCCTGTTGTCCGGCTTGAAGGTAATGTCGAAATGCTTCATTTGGCGTCTTGAGTGTATGCGTAGACGAACTTATGTGTAATTGGTTTGACTGATTCGCTCATTTATTGTTCTGCTCATCCACTTATTAGTAATTTGTTTTTTTAAACGCTCACGGGTGCAAAATGGCGTTTTGTGTCATTGTGAGCACTTCAGGCCTCCACAGGACGCCTGACGGCGGAAGCAATACGTCAAAGAGCCGGACTTTCAGCCTCAAATTTTCGCAGCCCGGCACGACGGCTTGCCGGACCACGCTCGGCTGCGCCTCGCTCGCCCCATAAGTTAGCCGTTGGTCTTACGGAGCTCGCAATGATATAAAGTGGTCGAAATTGCACATATTAAACCGTGAACGGTCACCTTTTTTTATGTCTTATTTTCCAGCGGGCCCTTCTTTTTTTACTGCCCACTTTGCGTCTGCGTCTCGGTTTTGCCATTTATTTCTCCAACAAACCACGATTCTTTATTGCAAAATACTTTTAACCCTTTGGAATATATGGTATTATAAGAAAAATAAACAGTAAAAAGTTCGTAGTTCGTAGAACAATGTTCAAAAGGCGTTAAGCACGCCTATACTACCGGTTTTGTTGGAAGCTCTCGGCTTTTGCCGATTTAGACTGGGGTGAAAAAATGATTCAATGCAAAGATTGCGAATTGTGCGAGATTGACCCTGAAGGTCGAAAGACCTTCAAATGCGACCCGTTTACCAATATCAAGGAGCCGGAGTGCATAGCAAAATGGCAGCTAATCCGACTCGATATGCTCGTAGCCAGCTATCAGCAGATGACCAGATGGTATGGGAAATTAGCACCCATGCAGGACAAGATTTTCAAGTATATGAAGCGCGAAATCGAGGATATAGACGAATCTGAGCGATGGAGGCTCGACGACGACGAAGAGGAGGAGGAAAAAGAAAACGGCTGAAAAGCCGTTGCGAATGGGGCCTGCTGAGCAAAAAATCAACGATGTTTTTCCTCGATGTTTTTCCTCATTTATGCAATAAATCAATTGTGGAAACCGTCTTTAATTATGTAAAAAGCGCGTAAATATGACTAACAGCGACGACCTGGCCCTGATAATAGACGGCTGTAAGGCCGGTTCTGGCGAGAGTTTTTCGCGATTAGTCGATATTTACGCAAGCCGCCTCTATGGCTATTTTTACCGTTTGACGGGCAATAGAGAGCTCAGCGATGAGCTGCTCAGCGAGCTATTTGTCAAGTTAGTGGTGAAAATCGGTTCTTATAAGGGCGGTGCATTTGAGAGCTGGTTGTTTAAGATAGCAACCAATATCTTCCATGATTATTTAAGGAGTAAGCAGCGGCGGAAAAAATTGCTTGAAGTGCGAAAAAAAGAGCTCAAATCAAAAATAATTGAGCCGAAACGGTCAGAGAGCGATAGAATTGATAAGTTACAGATACAGATTAAGAAGCTGAATGCGGATACGAGAGAGTTGATAATGCTGCGTTTTTATTCGCAATTGAGCCTGAAAGAGATGGCTGAGATGCGTGGTGAGCCGATGGGAACGACAATGTCGAAGCTCCATCGGGGGCTGAAAAGATTGAGAGAGTTAATGGAGTAACAGTGTTATGAATAATCGAAATGATGAAAATTTGAAAGAGTTGTTCGAGAGGTTCGTCGGCGCCGATGAGGCCCAAAGTGCTGTCGAGGATTTTGCGGCGGCCCAGCGAATCCTTAGCGAGCATCCTGTGCCCGGGCCGGACAAAGAGTTGATAGCAGCTATAAAGTCTGAAATTGCCGAGACTGTGCGGCGCAGCAAAGAGAGAGCTTTCAGGCGGATGGCCTACAAGCTGGTGCCGGTGGCTGCGGTATTTATTGTGCTGGCAGTTGTGAGTATAAAAATGTTTGTAGGAAACGGCGGGCCGGAAACAATTACATACGCCTCGATAACGCCAATGCCGGCGTCGGTCTGGGTAAGTGACGATGTTGCCGCCGATGATTTTGAACTGGCGGTTCTAACTGCTCAGATTGATGAGCTTGAAGGCCAGGTGCTCACTCTGGAATTAGGTGAAGATAGCGGTAACGGGCGGTCGGCTGTTACCGAATTGGAGGTGGAGCTTGTAGCAATCAATAGCGATTTTTGGTAAGGATAAAAGGAATGAAGACCAATCACGCAGTCATATTATTAATTTTGACGCTGGCGGCGGTGCTGACAGTGTCTTCTCTGCCCTGCTGGGCACAAAGGACGGGCGAAGAGAAAAAAGACGAAGGGAAAGAAGACATCTGGACGGAGGAGGGGACGCGGCCTCCGGGAAGAGGGCCGAGACGGGGACCACCAAGGTTCGAGCTGACTGATGAGGAAATTGGCCGTATTATGAAGAAACTGCGCCAGAGCGACCCGGAAAAAGCAAAGGAGCTGGAGAAGCTGCGTAAAGAGGACCCGGAGGAGTTCCAGTCCGAGCTTAGAAAGCATGGCCGTGAGGAGTTCGGCAGGATAATTAGAGAACGCATAAATAAATGGAGGGAGAAGATACGTGAAGAGTTTATTGAATGGCTGGGTAAGAATTACCACAGGGAGGCGGCCGAGCTGGCAAAACTAAAAGGAAAACCAGAGCTTTACTGGAAGAAATTTGAGCTTCTCAGAAACAAGTACTGGCGTATATTCGAGGAGGAGAAGAGGAACCCTGACTTGGCAGAGGTCCTTAAAGAAGATTTGCGACTGAGGGAAAAGCGGGATCACCTGCTGCGGAAAATAAAGACCGAAAAGAGCGAGAAGAAAAGGAAGGAGCTTATTGCAAAACTCCAGGAAGTTATCGGCGACAGGTACGACCTGATTATAAGACAAAAACAGATTGCGAACGAACGGCTGCTCAAAAGACTTGAAGAGTTGAAAAAGCAGATAAGGAAAAGTAGAGACGAGATTGCAGAATCCAGGCAGGAGAAGGTCAGAATAGAAAATATAAAGAAGCGAACGCAGGACCTGCTTAAGGAAATCAAAAAATTCAAGTGGGGCTGCAAGCTCGATGTTGCCACCTGCTGCACAACCGCGAACGGCTGAAAAAACAAACAGAGAATAGATTCCTCTTTACACAGCAATTAACGTAAGAAAAAAGGGCTGTAAGTGCCAAAACTCACAGCCCTATGCTATTAACCCAAGTTACGCAGTTATGAGGTTGGATAGGGGTTTTTGATAGCGCCAGGGGCAATTTATGCCAAAAGTCTTCACTACATTTGCGCTATTTCGTCTATTCGGCGCAGCCGTTGCGGCAA
>DUZJ01000081.1 GCA_013349615.1 Planctomycetota bacterium
AAGATTTTCGGTACTCTGGGTGGTGAACTTTGCGGCTGCAAAAACATCCTCATCGAAAAGCTCGACCTCATCGCAGCGAAGTTTGTGAATATGCTGGCCGCGAACACTGGTTGCCGATTGCGTTAGCACCTCGACGGAAGAGCCGTTGACAAAGCGGCATTTTGCTTTGAGGGCAGGGCCTGCCAGAAATTGTTCGAATCCGTTCCATAAAAAGGCGGTCAGGTATTGGTACATCCTGCCGGACTGTTCACCTGAGCCACCCAGTATCCTGACCCGGCAGTTCGGCTTGAAGACACAATCCAAAAGCGTAGCGACCGCAGCTAATTCGGTCTTGCCGTCGGCACGGTTGGCCCAGACAATCGCATCGGCATTTGCTTTTCCTTCGGCAGCAAAGTCAGCGGAGAAACTGTGCCAGAGATAATCCATCGGCCCATTATGTTCAGGACAGATTCTTTTGTCCGGGACATCGATACCCAGAAAGACTTTGACGTAATTTTTAAGGTCCTGCTTTGTCCTCGGTCGAGCCCGCCGAAGCGCCGAGTAAATGTTAGCTGCCTTTTCGATATTGCAGGTTCCTGTTGACTTGCTCATAGTTGACCTTGTCATTATTATACCCCCTGGTTTTGAATGTTACCTGCAGTAAGTACACGAGTGCACGAATACGGTTTTGCTCTTGTGCATTTTCTCACGGCTACTTTACCAGTAAGTGCCGTTCGATGCCGGGCTGTAAGTGCAGGGTGATGCCTTCATTCAACTGCTTGCCGGTATACATTGCCTTTGAATTAGATGTCAGGTCGTGACCGGTATAGGATTTGCCTTCCTCGACTGTAAACCATTCCGGGAACTGATTTATGCGAGGCCAGTCAAGAGGCATCTTCATAACCGTTTTATGACGCGGCGTATCGAACAGGATTTTCCCCTCCCACTTCTTTTCGGCGCGGATACTTATTTTGAGAACATCGCCGTCCTGAACAGCCCCAAAAATAACATCCTCGCGCCAGGGCCTGATAGTGAGACCTTTGGTTTTCCACAGGCAATACATAATCGTCGTCCTGGCGAAGTTTCCGTCACCGTGCCATCCTTCGATGACGCCATCAGGTTTTTGAATCTTCCACATCAGCTCTGTTGAATAGTCCAGCCAGTCTTCGACCGAGCGTGTTGGTTCGCGATTGTAAAGATTGATGGCACCTTCGATAGAATCGGCGTAGCCGTCGGCACCACCACCCTCCCATTTGTAGTCGCTATAGTACTGACGGAGGTTGCCGAGGGCATATCGTACGGCCTTGCGATAGGACTCGGTCTTGTCAATCAGGTACACGGTGTAGAAGCCGTTTAGATCGTAGCCCCAATTGTCGGTCAGGTCGCCGGCGTGCTCGCCGGTCTGCGGGTTAATCCGGTTATAGAACAGGCCATGCTCATGTCGGCCAATCTCCAGTATGCGGTCCAGCATCTCGTGGATGGGTTTTTGATAAGCGCGCTTTTTCTCCGGGCGGGCAAAATGGACCATCGCGTAGAGTTCGCACAAACCTGAGATGATTTCGCAGCCGTGGTCGTCGAGCGAGAGTCTCTTTTCGTCTTTAGTTGGGTGGTGACCGTCCAGCAGGTAGTAATCGCCGATGCGGATGGCCCATTGGAGATATTTCTTGTCGCCGGTCATCCAGTAGATACGGGAGAGCGTCTGGAGCATCTCGCCGTTGATTTCCTGGCTGGTCGACGGGATTTTGCCGTATTTGGTTTCGATGGGAGCGTTCTTGAAGATATCGTCGAGGATTGCGAGCATACGGTCGCACCAGGGGCTTGGCCCGAGCCATTCGGTAAGTGGCAGCAGGCCGTCTTTGATATATTCCGATGACCCGAAGATGATGCGGCCTATATTAAGCTGGGCGTCCTGGAAATTGCGTTTTGAAAATGAGTATGTATCAGGCAGGGAGCCGATGCGGGATGTAAGTTTCCTCTCGGTGCCGAGCATATCGAGCATTCGACCATTGAACTTGGGACGGTCTGTAACAGCCGCGGTGAGCACCATAAAGGGATAATTATCCGCGGCACTGTCCTGAGCATTCCAGATGTCCTTGTTCCTGCTGAGGTTCCTGGGAATTAAGCCGGTCGTGGGGTCGGCATGCTTGAGCCAGCCTTTGACGAAATTTCGACAGCGAACAAATCCTTCATTTGCAAGTCGGCCATTCTCTAAGGCCTTTTTGAAGGCCTCATTATCTGATGCTGCGAGCTTACCGACGCCGCGTTCGGACAGTTCTTTGAGTTCAGCGAGGTGGTACTGATAGACGCCGCGAGGGTTGGTGTTGTGCTTTTTGCACAGTGATGTAGCCATCCCGACGACCTCGCCCATCATACCGCACGTCCGCATCACTCGAACCGTGCCCAGCGCCACGTGGGTAACACTGATGTCACGGCCTGCCATCATCAGGTTTCCGATGTTGCGCGAATAAAGACAGCGGTACGGAATAGGATACGGCTTGATGCTGGCGTGTTTTGCGATGGTTTTGAACTCTTCGCCGGGGAAGTATTTGGTGTTTTTAGGGTCCGGATAGTGCAGGTCGATGGTCCAGGTGGTGGTGACAAAAGCGTCAGGGAATTCCCTTTTTTCCTGGATGTCCTGCTGCTGCAATATGACGTCACCGAGCAGTCGTCGGGATTCGCGCTTACCGGCGATGTAAGCTACCCACTCGAGTTTGCGGTTGGCATACCAAGCTTTCCTATGCGTTTTGTTTTTTAGAAACGCCCAGTTGCCGAAGACAGCACGAAAACCGTAGTCGCGGATGTACTCGAATTCGGTTATCTGGTCGCGGTTCAGGCCAGTCTCCCAGTCCCAGTCGCCTCTTGTGACGTGCTGGCAGCTTTCTTCGTTGAACTGCAGCGCCCAGGGACAGTCCGGAAAAGCCGAAGGAGACTTTTCTTGCCAGGAATACCACTGAACCGAGGCACCCATAGTCATGCGGTCAGCCTTTTGCGGCGCAAGCGACTCGCCGGTTTGGCCTCGGCTTTCACGCCCCATCCGATAGTCAACCCCGGCAAGACAGCCGATGGCGCCGTCGCCTGTACAGTCTGCAAACAGTGGGGCTTCGAATCGCAGCTCCCTACCGCTTATTATATTTTTGGCGATGATGGCGGTGATGCGGACGCCCTTCTTCTCAACTTCATAGGCGTGCGTATTTAGAAAGAGGCGGATGTTTTTCTCTGCTTGCACGACACGCAGCTTCTTCTTGTCGTCGTAGTTCGAAGCGGGCTGAGCATTGCCGCGCTTGCCGGAATCGAGTTCCCTGACGACGTTCCCAAGTGCTCGGTAAGGCGGAAGGTTTATCCCGCCTCCTAAATGGACACGGACTTCCGAACTGTTGTTGCCGCCGAGGACGGGACGGTTCTGTATCAGCGCTACCTGCGGCCCGAGTCTGGCCGCTGAGACCGCCGTACATGTGCCTGCTATGCCTCCGCCGACCACGACCAGGTCGTATTTGCCTGCATTTTCGGGAGTATCCGGCAGGCCGAGTAATTTTCGCCGAAAGCCGGTTAGACCTTCACCTTCATTGGGTGGTTTGAAGTTAGTATCGGTTGTGAAGACGATGGCGTCGCACCTTCCCTCAAAGCCGGTCAAATCGTGCAGCGCGATTTTAGCTTGCTTGTTTTTTATCTCGACTGCCCCGCCGTCCTGCCAGTGCCATTTTGCTCCCTTGGTGCCGAAGATGGTTTTGAGCGGCTTGCCGTCAACGAGTAATTGGAACCTGCCCGGTGCACCCGGCACTTTCCACGGTGCCGCCCAATCGCGAGTGCGGACCCAGATGCGATATTTGCCGGTCACGGGAAACTGAACCTTTGTAACAGCATCCTCAACCGGCTCACCCAGTCCGTGGGCGAGCAGAAACGGTGAGCCCATCTGGTCCATAAACTGCTGGTCTACCACCCAGCCGCCAAGGTCCCCAAAGCTCTCAGCCTCGACCAGAACCCTCTGCGCCCCCGTCGCCGAAACAGTTGAAGCAATCGAGTATAGCAGAACAACAATCAACAACCTGGTTCTTATGTGTCTTCTTTTTTTCATCTTTGGCATCTTCTCATAAATTCAGGATTAGCTATTAAGTTTCACGGGGTATTTCTCCCAGGGCACCGCGCCGGCTTCGATGATGTGGTTGCGCAAGGCGGTGAAAAGTTTGCTATACATCGGATGTTTTCTATCCAGCGGATTTTGTTCCTGCCGGTCGTCCTTGAGGTTGTAAAGCTGCAGTGCCTCGAAGGGGCTGTTTTGCACGAGTTTGAAATCACTGAAGCGTGCTGCATACCAGGCCCTGCCGCCATAATTTCCACCTTCGCGACGCACCCAGAACAAAAAACGCTCCCCTGTGGGCCGGCTTTTACCGAGCAGCGTCGGCAGGATGCTGTGGCCATCAATCTCATAATTGAAGTTCGCGCCGGCCGTTTCACAAACAGTCGGGAACAAGTCCATAGTCAACGCAACGCGGTCGCCGCGTGAGCCGGCTTCTATCTTTCCCGGCCAAACGGCGCACATCGGCACACGGATGCCGCCCTCATACATAGTGCCCTTTCCAGCTCGCAGTGGGCCATTGTTGGCACCTACTCCTGTCTGGCCGCCATTGTCGGAAGTGAAAATGATAAAGGTATTGTTGTACAAACCATTTTCTTTCAGTGCCGCAATCACCTTGCCAATACCGTCATCCATGTGTTCGATAAGGGCGACGAGTTTTGCTCGCTTGTCACTGATATCCTTTTCGCGTTTTTCGACGCGGTCGAGCCAGTCCTTCGGCGGTTGAATCGGCGTGTGCGGTGCGTTGTAAGCAAGATACAGAAAGAACGGCTGCTTCGACCTGGAACGCTCTTTGATATAATCTACCGCCCATTGCGAAAACAGCTCAGTGGCGTGGCCCTTCGGATCTATTTCCTTGTCGTTGAGTCGTATGTAGTTGATGCCGTGGCGACGATGGTTGTAGTAGTCGTCCATCATATCACCGAGGAAGTCATGGAAGTGGTCGAAGCCACGTTCGTTCGGGGTATTGGGTGACTCCAGTCCAAGGTGCCACTTGCCGACGATTGCAGTGTGGTAGCCGGCCCGCTTGAGCAGCTTTGGCAGCAGTACCGCTTGTGGTGCCAGATAACCCCAGTTGTTTGTTAGATGTGTGCGGACCACGCCCGGTACGCCGACCAGGTCCGGGTATCTGCCGGTCAGCAGCGATGCGCGCGTCGGCGAGCAAACCGGACAGTTGGCGTAGAAGTTATCAAACCGCATACCTGCCGCAGCGAGATTGTCGATGTGTGGCGTTTTCAGGTCTTTTGCCCCGTAGCTCGAAAGGTCGCCGTAGCCGAGGTCGTCGACCAGAATCACAACGATGTTCGGCTGGCGTCGCCGTACTTTCTCGCCGGCCAGCGTGCACCCCGGCATAGCCAGCGACGCCGCCCCAAGGGCTGCCGCCTTTAGAAAATCGCGGCGTGTATTACCAAGTAAACTCATACTTGAAACCTCCTTGTTAATGATGAATGTATTGTTTTTCATAAGTCCTCATCCGCTACAATTATATTCATTAACCTGTTACATTCAATCATTTTTAATGGGCTATTGCTCCGCTTCTGCCAAAGCCGCTAACAATCTGCTGACAGCCGCTTCTGAAAGCTGCTCTGCTGGGTTATCGCCGTCTTTTTTCGCTTTATCGGACTGCTCAGTTTTTTGGGCTGCAATCTTTGGCAAAGAGATAATATCCAGACACGCCTTGCGTGCCGTCTCCTGGTTTTCCGATTCGGTAAGCTGCACCAGCTTTGCCGCCGCCAGCGGAGCGTACCTTGCAATTAAAGCAGCGCTTTGACGATGAGCGCTGGCTATACGCCGGTCGAACTCCTCGACAAAGTTACCATCGGCCAGCCATCTGTTATAGACGCTTCTGCTTACCTTGTGCTTGTCCAGAACCGCCTGCTCGTCAAGCTCACCGCTGAACAAATCCACCATCACGGCAAGCTGTTTTTTGCTCAATTTCGTTCTTTTAGCCATTATGGGAAACTCCACGATTTAGTTTTTTAATATTGAAAAAGACTTGAGCGATGTCGGCCAAAGCCGCAGCCCGCTTTGAGGCATTTGTCATTTCGGCTTTAGGCTCTTCAATCAGCGACAGCGCTTTCTCTATTTGTTCCTGCTGCCTATCGTTGACAAAGAATACCAGCGGATTCGCAAAGCACTTTGCGCTCATCTTTGCCGGTGCGCTCGGCCTTTTCAGATTGGTGAGCTGTTCAATCTGCTTTGTCGTTTGCGGCAATAGTTTTGAAAGTTCGCCGGTCGCCATTTTTTTGTTGAGCCGTTTCAGCAGATTTAGCTTTTTGCCTAATTCGTCCGAGCCGACAAGCCGGTTGAGCGTGGCAAGCAGTATGTCCGTCTCATCATCGTCGATGTCCCATACTATGCAATCGGCGGTTTCGTAACCGAGCTTGGAAAGGGCCCGCCAGCGGTGATGGCCATTGATTATCTGAAAATAAGCGGCTTTTCCCAAGCAGGGCCGAACTACCAACGGCTCATATCGGCCGGTCCGCTCAATGTTGTGAACCAGCTTCGCAAAATTGACCCTGCTTTGTTGGTTGGGATTGTCCGGATGAAATTCGAGTTTATCCAATGCGATTGATTGAATTGAATTTGTCATATTCGTCATTCGCTTCGCTTTCTAATTTGTCAGTAACTCTAACCTTGGATTGAACCAGATGTAATAGACCGGCCTTGCGGTAAGCTTGCTCAATACGTATCTTGTTCGCTCCGGGCACGCCCGGCTATTGCGGTGCTTACCGTAGCTTTGCAGGAAACGTTTAATCTCGAGCTCAATAAATTCTGCTGCCGGCTCACGCAGACGGCCCAGTTTCTGCTGAACTTTTTGCGGGTCGATAAGTTCTTCTTTTTCAACACCCACCATACTAAGTGCCTCGACAAGTTGCACACAGCGTGCAGGCATCTTCGCTTTGTAGGCCTTCATCCCCGCCTTTTCAAAGAACGGATTAACCAGCCCCATCACCGCCATCGCCTCGACGATAGGGACATTTATCCTCGGCATCGTCTCGCGCACGAGTCGGCTCGCTAAGCCAAGTACGCGAAATCTCGGCTCGATAATGACCCTGCTGATACAGCGGACGGTTTTGTTAAGGAGCGATAACTGCGTGGCCCTATCGAAGCCGGCAAACAAATCACCTGTGGCGACGTTTCGAAGCTCTACTGCCGGGGCCGGCATTGCATAAACGATAACGCCCACGGTCTGTCGGCCCGGACCTGCATTAGCAGAACCTTTTAGAGCAAAAATCGCCGCGTAAGGCCCAAGCTCACTGTCACGGTAGTGATAGTGTGCCAGCCCTTTGTAATCATCGTGATTGCCGGGGACAATTTGCAGTCTTTTACTGACGGAGCAGCTTCCCATCTTTAGATTTTCCTGTTCTTATAGATAACTTTTGTTACCCCGGATAATTCTTTTACTACCAGAACATCCGGCGCCAGGTCGAGCAGTATGTCTTCGTGACTGGACGCCAGGATAAAAGTTACGCCGGTCCTCTTTGCAAACTTTTGTAGATGATACGAAATGACCGCAGCGGTAATGCGGTCTAAATCAGAGCAGAATTCGTCCGCGAAGATGAATTTCTTTCCCGCCGCCAGTGCCGTTGCCAGGCGGAACCGGTATTTTTGGCCTTCGCTAAGATTTGCCGGCTGATTGATAACACAGAAACAATCGTTTAGCCCGGCGGCGCTGAGCATTCTAAGGCTTCTCAGCAAATCTCCGCCAATACAGTCGATTAGGGCTTTGTCGTTTTGCAGTTTTATTCGAGCCAGGTTGACCCTGTCCGAAGCAGGGACAGCTTTTTCCAGCTCGTTTAACAGAACGCTTTTACCGGCTCCCGATGGTCCCGTGATATATACGATGTCACCATCATTGATTTCCAGCTGGCAGTCGTGATTGAAATATCTTTCAGTGAGTCTTTCCACTGTCAGGCCGAACATCCTGCATACCTGCACAACCTTATCGGTGAGCTTTCCCTGCCAGCGAAAACTTTTTGAAACATTGTATGTCGACAAAGCTCTTTCTCCTTGCTCAATTCTCAGTTCTTGTAATCGTCTAATTTGCTTGCCGTTGACTCACTAATAACCGGCTCAAGAAGCCGTTGTATTTTTAGAAGTGTTTTGCGAACCTGATAATAGCTCCATTCCTGTTTTTCGGCGATTTCCCTCATCGATATGCCCAGCAGAAAATAATCCTTTGCGATGTCCATCTCACGCTTTGTAAATCGGCTGCGGTTTCGCAGGCAGGTTATGTATTTGCCGTCCATAAGTCTTGCCGTAAGCTTATGTATTCTTCGAGTGATTCTTACACGACTGATGCCGGTCAGTCTGCTTATCTGCCGAAGGCTGATGCCATTCTCCCAATACATTGTCATCAGCAGCTTGTATTCACCACTTAGCATACATAACCTGCTGCGAAGCAAATCTACTCTGTTGCGATACTCGTTTTTGATTTTCAGCGCTGCTTCCGAACTGTCTTCACGAATCTTATTCATCAATAATCCACCTGCTTTGTCCTCGCTCGGCTGGTTGAAGTGGCCGCCCCAATAAGTAGGGTTTTGCTGACTATTTTGTCCAGTATCCATTTGTTTGCTAAAAACCAGTCAGCCATCGGCCGTCTAAATTCTTGCTGTTGACTGTCTCCGTTTGCGACAGCATTTATCGGTGTCTTTTGACCGTTTTCTACCGTCTTCATATCAGAGTTGTGTATATATATACCAAACATGATTACTATATTAACAGATTAGTTAACGTTGTCCAGTATTTTTTTGTTGTTTTTATAAAATTTTTCATAATTTTACTATATTTCAAACACCATTTGTTTAAGTTCAGCCTTGAGCTTGGCTTATGACATTTTTTGGGAATGACTAAGGTCTATGGGCAATAGTGGTATATAGAAGCTCAAATGATGGATGTCATTCATTCGCTGCGCTCAAGGACAGGTATGAACGGAGCACAGAATCTCTTTTGCTTACACCGGATGCTTCGGTTTTCGGCTCAGCATTACAGCTCATCAAAACATCTGTGACAGAGCAACAGCAGGATAACTGCGTAAAGCCCTATTTTCGTGAAAAACCTGATTTTGAGGGATATAATTGCCTGCGAAAACACCTATTTGTGGCATCCACACCAAAGCAATTGGCTCGGTCGGCGCGCAGACACTCCCCAAAGGCTAATAAAACCAAGAGGGACGCACTCCAACAAAATTTATCTGGCCTGCTCAGCGAGTAAGAAAAAGTGGACTATTTGAACCGGTTAATCATTTGCTGAGTTTTCTCTCGGTTCCAATTGCCCGGCTTCTCATAATCCTGGTTCGCCTCCAGCTCCTCTGCGGATGGCCTCGTCGATGGCACGCCGTCGCGCGGCACCTCGGCCCCTGTAATCCACACTAAGGAGTTGAGCACAAGCTTGCGGAAGTCATTGTTGGCCCAGCCCCACTGCCAGTGCCCGCCGGTGAAGCCGAAGCCTCGGCCACCGTCAGAGCGCTCATAAGCCCACGCAACATGTTCCGGCATGCCCATCCGCGCGCGGACGTGCGGATTGGCGCCATGAGCGTCATTGCCTTTTCTGCGTGTGCTGTCAGGCGGAATAGCGGTAAGGATGGGCGTTACGTTCTTCATGTCATTGGCGAAACGCATGTGGTAGTACCACTCGTCATTCAGCGAGAAGGGCTTGACACCGCGGGTGATTGGATGTGCGGGGAGTTTCTTGAATTCAGCTTCCCAGTGTGGATTGACCGACCAGAAGGTTTCAAAGTATCCTCCTATCCAGTCAAGCAGGTAATTGCCGGGCTTGCCCTTTGGCACCTCGACACCGTAGTGGAAACAGGCTATTCCCACACCATTTTTTGCAAGTTTGTCCATCTGGTCAAGGTGCCGCATGACCACGTGACCGCCGCCCCCGTCGCAGTACATCGCGATGGCGTCGGCATTGTCGAAGGCGGTTGGGTCCTTGGGCCAGCCGTTACGGTAAACTGCGGCATGGATATTGGGCATATTTTCATTCAGACATGTAGCCAGAAGCAGACATCCAGCGTTATGCTCGTGGGCCCCGTAGCCGTGACTGCGTGGTCCGGCGACCAAAACTATCTTTTTCCTCTCAGCCATTTCCAACCTCCTGAGTTGAATGTCTTTGAACTGGACCGCCATCGGCGGCCCGACGTGTAACTGCAGCGCCAGTACGCCCGACAGGTCCTTGTCCTTCTTGTCCTTGTCGATCACCTCTGCCGTGACCTTGCCGTTAATCGAAAGAACAATCTCGTTGCCGAGAGCTTTAATGTGGTAGTCGTTCCAGCCGTCCTTGTTAATATTGGCCATCAAGGCGGCTGAGTCCCCAATCGACGTGCTGGTTCTCTTGCCGTCCGGGCCGATGACGGTCCTCTTTCCGCACGCTGCGAGCATCCCGCGGCCACGCTCGTCATAGAGCGCGCCTGCCCATTGACCAGCCTTATCGATGTCCGCCTGGTAGCCTGCGACATGCCCGTCCTTGTCAACCCGGCTGCGGACCTGTACACCGGAGTTGGCCGACGTGGTTCCGCTGATGCTGTATTTGAGCTTCAGCTCAAAGTCGTCCAGCTCACCCAATTGCCAGACGAGGAACTGATTCGACCTGACCGGATGCTGCTGTGTAGAGCGACCGGTAATCGTCCCATCATCCACTGACCAGTAGCTCATGTCCGGCGCCTTCCAGCCATCGAGCGTCCTGCCGTCGAATATGGGCTTAAAGCCAGCCTCCTCGGCAATGGCAGCGCTTGTAACAAAAGCCACCAGGCCGAACGACACAACCCAAACGAGCCATAAATAGTTTGTACGCATAATAATTCCTCCTTTGTAAATGATAGAAAACCTATTTTTTGCCACTTTTTTGCAAAATGCGAACCCATATAAAAATGTTTTTTTTATGTCATTGTGCTTAGCCTACGGCCTCCCACTGTTCTCTTATCAACTTCAGTGCCTCGGTGTAGACCTCTTCGGCGCTGGGGAAGAAATCGCGCCAGACACGGGTGGCGGCGGCCAGGTCCGGCAGCGCACGCCCAAAGGCCTCGACGACCATCCACTCGTCATAACCGCCCGACCGCAGTGCTTTGAACGTACCGGGCCAGTCGATATGACCCTTGCCCGGCGTACCGCGGTCGTTCTCACTGATGTGAACGTGCTTGATAATATCAATGTGCGGAGCGATGCAGCCGACAGGGTTCTTTTCTTCAATGTTGGCGTGGAAGGTGTCGTACAGAACGCCAATGTTGGGATGGTTTACCCGCTTGATGTAGTCCGCTGTGTCAGCCATTGTGTTGAGGAAATAGCACTCGAAGCGGTTGAGGTACTCCACAGCGAGGGTCAGGTTGGCTTTAGCGGCAAACTCGGCGGCTTGGCGGTGCGTCTCGGCGGCACGCTGCTTTTCCTCTTCGGTAGGGCCCTGGCCGGTGAAAACGCCCAGCGGTTGATAGAACGGGCCACACAGCACCGTACTGCCCACTGCCGTCGAGCAATCTATCGCCCACTTGAGGTAGTCCACCGCCGCCCGGCGGTGATTCGCATCAGCACTGATGGGATTATGTTCCTCATCCGGAATGACCGTCACGGATGTGCATTCCAGGCCGTTGTCTTTGATTGACTTACCGACCTTTTCAAAGTGCGAAGTATCCCCCTCGAATAAGGGCACCTCGACACCATCGTAGCCGACCTTTTTAAGTGTTTCTATAAGGGGCAAATGCTCCTCAGTAACGTGCGTGGTCCACAACAGCATATTAAATCCGACTTTCATTAGCGTTTCTCCTTTGCAATCTGCGTTCTCTTATTTATTGCCTGTTTTTTTCTTTTGGTTCTTTGGAACCGGCGGCAGGCCGGCCGCCCATGCGCAACCTCGCCGGAATAGTTCAGCGGCACCCGGGTTGGAGATGGCCTTGACGTCGTGGCCTAATGCGCTGTGAAACACCCGGCCTTTCCCATAATTGAAAGTGAAAGCCATGGGGTAAATTTTGCCGTCGACTTTCGAGCGAGCGGTGGCCAGCATATCGACGGGGCGGTCACCTGTCAGGCAAGTGTACAACTCGTCTTCGGTCTCGAAAGGGGCAAGTCCCTGCGTGATGGGGTGGAGCACATCGGTAATATTGACGCGGAAAGGCCCTCCGGGGTCGTGCGCCCTTGCCTTTGGGTCCCAGACTCTACCGGCCAGATTTCGAAATTCCGGCCAGTCCCGGAAAGCACCACAGCCAAAGTGGATGACAAACAAACCCTTGCCGTCCTGAATAAACTTGCGGAGATTGGCTTGAGCCTTCGGCCCCGGCGTGGGCTGTTCCCAGCTCATAAAGTGCAAAACGACCACGTCGTAGCGGTGCAGTGCCGAAGAATCAAGAAAGTGTGGGTCTTCTACAACGCGCGGCTTCAACCGCCTGTCCTTTCGGAGCGTTTCAGCCAATGCTGGAGCGGTCTGGCGCCAGTTGTGAGCAGGGTGGTCAATACCTGTGACGATAAGCACATTGGCAGTCTGCTTCTCTTCAGCCGCCAATGTCGAACCTGGATATACAGCCGCGGCCAATACAAGCCAAGCCAAGGTAAACAGAACAATGATTCGAGTAAAATGGTTCATAGCTTTAAATCCCAATCAGCACAAATTGACAGTATACAGGGGTAGTACAGCCTCCACGGACTGTGCATCACCCGTTTCGGCATCCGAACCACCTGTTCGTTATTGAGAAAATGCTCGTTTCTCCTTGTCCCAAGTGAGCTTGCGGTCATTGCGGACCTGTGTATTCCACCCAAGCGGGCAGGATTACAAACACGCCGGCAAAAGACCGGTTCGCATTTGCTATAGAATAACACACCTTGCGGCTGCTTGTCAAATCCTACTGCAAAAACTTTCTTAAAAGCACTTTTTCACACAAATATCGTCGATTTCCGCTGTCTCTGATGCCCGATTGCCCCGCTTTTCCGCCGGAACTGTGTCAACTGAAACATAGGTAACGTCATCCTGGGTGGAGTTGGGGGCTTCGATGGTGAGTTTAGCCGAACCGTGGATGATGCCACTTGAGATAAGATTTGACAGGCAGTGACGAGGTGTGCTATTTTAGCTGTTTAGCCGTTGGGCATTGGCCCAGGCAGCATAATAGTGCAAGAAAATAGCTCTATGATTATATCTATTTCGCCGGTTTTCGGAAACGATAGAAAGCAGGTGGGAACGGAATCCCAAAAACAATGAAAAATGCCTGTGTGAACGCTAAAAAATTATTTTAAATGAGGAAAAACTTATGAAGTTAGATCCAACAAAAATGAAAGACTGGCAGGTCGCTGAAGCTGCCGAGGAGACTATGAAACCAGTTCGCCAGCTTGCCAAGGAGATGGGATTGCAGGAAGATGAGCTGATTCCCATGGGTCGAAAGTTGGCCAGAGTCGATTATCAAAGAGCTCTCTCGCGTCTGAAGGATGCTCCATCGGCAAAGTACATTGATGTTACCGCCATTACGCCGACACCGCTGGGCGAAGGAAAAACAACAACGGCCATCGGACTGATTGAGGGTCTCGGCAAACTCAACAAGCGTGTT
This sequence comes from Planctomycetota bacterium, assembly GCA_013349615.1. Lineage (GTDB taxonomy): Bacteria > Planctomycetota > Phycisphaerae > Sedimentisphaerales > Anaerobacaceae > CS2-K091. Next base: position 13,578 of record DUZJ01000081.1, read on the forward strand.
GTCGGTGCAATTCGCCAGCCAAGCGGAGGTCCCACTTTCAATATTAAGGGTTCGGCTGCCGGCGGAGGCTTGGCGCAGTGTATTCCGCTGACACCATTTTCCATCCGATTGACAGGTGATATTGACTGCATCACAAATGCCCACAATTTAGCTATGGTAGCTCTGACATCAAGGATGCAGCATGAAAACAACTATGATGATGCCAGGCTGGCAAAAAGCGGCCTAAAGCGAATAGATATTGACCCCGAAAGAGTGCAAATGAAATGGACGATGGATTTTTGCGCCCAGGCCCTGCGCGATATCAGAATCGGCCGGGGCGGAAAAATGGACGGCTATGAGATGGACTCGGGCTTCCAGATTACCGTCTCAAGTGAGATTATGGCGATATTGGCAGTTGCTAAAGATTTGAAAGACCTGCGAGAGCGCATGGCAAAAATCGTGGTAGCATACGATAAGAAAGGCAATGAAGTAACTACCGCCGACCTTGAGGTTGACGGAGCAATGACGGCCTGGATGGTCGATGCTATTAATCCGAGTTTGCTTCAAACCATCGAAGGTCAGCCGGTATTCGTGCACGCGGGACCATTTGCGAATATTGCTGTGGGCCAAAGCTCCATCATCGCCGATATGCTTGGGACGAAATTAGGTGAATACCACGTTACCGAAAGCGGGTTTGGAGCCGACATAGGTTTTGAGAAATTCTGGAATATAAAGTGTCGTATGTCCGGCTTAACTCCGAATACCATCGTTATCGTCGCCACTATTCGTGCCCTGAAAATGCATGGCGGCGGACCTGCCGTAAAACCGGGGATACCGCTGGCCGAAGAATATACGAAGGAAAATCTCGAATTGCTTGAAAAGGGCTGTGAAAACCTTGTCGCTCATATCGAGACGGTCAAGAAAAGCGGGGTTCGGCCGGTTGTTTGTGTCAACAGCTTCTATACCGACACCAAGGCCGAAATTGAACTTGTGCGAAAAATAGCTGAGAAAAACGGCGCCTTAGCCGCGGTCTCTGAACACTGGCTCAAGGGCGGCGACGGCGCTATCGAATTGGCAGAAGCAGTCATTGATGCTTGCAGCGAAAAGCCCGATTTTAAGCTTCTTTATGAACTTCAGACACCGCTTAGAAAACGAATTGAATTGATTGCCAGGGAAGTCTATGGGGCCAGCGGAGTAACCTACACTGACGAGGCCCTGGAAAAAGCTAGGGCTATGGAAGCCGACCCGGCCTCGAAGACTTTAGGGACCTGTATGGTCAAGACGCACCTCAGCTTGTCGCACGACCCTGACATAAAGGGCAGACCCACGGATTGGGAGCTTCCAATCAGCGACGTTCTTGTTTACAAAGGTGCAGGCTTTATTGTGCCGGTGGCGGGTGCCATAAAATTGATGCCTGGCACGGCGTCGAATCCGGCTTTCCGCCGCATTGATGTGGATGTGAACACCGGAAACGTGCAGGGCCTGTTTTAACCACTAAAATTAACCAAAGACAGCAACGAGCACGCAGTCCTTGGAACTCCTTACGGAGAGAAAGAATTAAGATTGACCGCAGCGGACTCAGTGGTAAAATTGTGTTTTCTGGAGTAACTTATGACAGCACAAATTATAGATGGTAAGCAGGTGGCCGCGGATATGCGGGCGGAACTAAAAGAGGAAATAGCCAAATTAAAAGAACAGGGGATTGTACCCGGACTGGGGGTCATCTTAGTCGGCGAGGACCCCGCTTCGAAATCATACGTTACGGCGAAAGAGCGAACGTGCGCCGAGATTGGGATTTATTCCGATGATAACCGCCTGCCTGAAGATACCACGCAGGAAGATTTGATGGCACTGGTCGAGAAGATGAATAACGACCCCAAAATCAACGGCATTTTAGTGCAACTGCCTTTGCCCAAGCACCTCAATGAAGCCCAAGTCCTTCTTGCAATCGACCCTGATAAGGACGTCGACGGATTTCATCCAATGAACGTGGGAAAAATGATGGTAGGTGAAAAGGCGTTCCTGCCCTGCACACCGCACGGTGTTATTCAACTGCTGATGCGCAGCGGGGTAGCCATTGAGGGAGCTAACGTTGTAATCGTGGGGCGAAGCAATATAGTGGGCAAGCCCTTAGCTAATATGCTGATTCAAAAAAATAAAACCGGCAATGCCACCGTTACGGTCTGCCATACCCGCACCAAAGATCTTACAAACCAAACAAAGCAAGCTGATATCATTATTGCCGCTGCCGGTCGGCCGAATACGGTTACGGCGGATATGGTAAAAGAAGGCGTGGTAGTCATTGACGTCGGCGTTAACCGTGTTGAAGATGCAACAAAAAAGAGGGGTTATCGCCTTGTGGGCGATGTGGATTTCGAAGCAGTGAAGGAAAAGGCCTCACTTATTACTCCTGTCCCCGGCGGAGTAGGGCCAATGACAATAACAATGCTGCTATATAATACAGTCGAATCGGCCAAAAGGGCCGCCGGTCTTGAAACTACGAATTGACACCGGCCGTGAGAAAACGATAGAGTATATCTGGCTATTAGGAAAGGGGAAAAAGTGGCTGTTGCAAAATACCCAGTAATCTGGTTACAGGGAGCGGGTTGTTCGGGCTGTTCCATATCTGTTTTGAATGCGGTAAGCCCCCGGATTCAGAACCTTCTGTTGGATGAGCTGGTGCCCGGCCATCAACTTAATTTGATGTTCCATGCAACCATAATGGCTGGCCAGGGCGAGCCGGTCATCGAGGTTTTGAAAGACACCGAAAAGAACAGGAAGGGCGGCTATATCTTAGTCGTAGAAGGAGCAATCCCGACCGCTGAAGGCGGTGTCTACGGCAGTATCGGAGAGAGATCTGGCAAGCATCTGACGGTTCAGCAGAGTGTTGAAGAACTTGGGAAAAATGCGATGCTGGCAATTGCCCTCGGTACCTGTGCTGCTTATGGCGGAATCCCTGCGGCCAAGCCAAATCCTACCGCATGCAAGCCAGTTATGACGGTATTTGACGAAAAGGGTATCGAGACTCCGGTTGTCAATATTCCGGGCTGCCCGACGCATCCGGACTGGTTTATAGGTACGGTATCCGTGATATTGTTCTCTGGTGCCCAGGCACTCGATTTGGACCAGTTAGGTCGCCCGCGTCTTTTCTTTGGGCAGTTAATTCATGAGAACTGCCCAAGGCGGGCGGACTTTGATAAGGGTAAATTCGCCCAGAAGTTAGGCGAGCCGGGGTGTCTTTACAAGTTGGGCTGTAAGGGCCATTACACTTATGCCGATTGCCCTGTGAGACAGTGGAACAATGGCGTAAGCTGGTGCGTGAAGGCAGGCTCGCCCTGTCTGGGGTGTGTCGAGCCGGAATTCCCGGATGGAACCTCTCCAATGTACGAGAAAATTACTCTCGAGGATATGATATGGTCACAAAAATAAAGATTGACCCTATAACAAGGATAGAAGGCCACCTCGCTATTGAAGCGGTAGTAGATGATGGCGTAGTGAAAGACGCCAAGAGCGCAGGCACCCTTTTTCGGGGTTTCGAGATAATCCTGGCCGGCAGGGACCCTCGTGATGCGAACCGACTCACCCAGCGAATCTGCGGCGTCTGTCCGACCGCTCATGCAACGGCATCGGCGCTGTGTCTTGACGATGCGTTTGGTTTAACTGATAAAATCCCGAACAACGCAAAGCTCATCCGCAATCTTATCCTTGGCTCGAACTTCCTCCAGTCGCATATCCTGCACTTCTATCACCTTGCGGC
>DUZJ01000082.1 GCA_013349615.1 Planctomycetota bacterium
AACCTTCTCGCTGCTGAAACATTTCGAGCCGGGGGTCAGATTAAGAAAGCCAATGATTTTCTCTGGTCTTCGATTCCGGGCCATAGGTGCCATCCCCGCCAGGCTTCTGTCGCCGGCAAACGTATTCTCCGGCATCTCAATGCCCCAACTCCGCAGAAGCACATTAATATCCGAACTTTGTGAAGACGGCTTGCCCATTTGCATTGCCATCCTATCCGGCTTATCCGCCATGCAATGAGGGTCAACACACACAATCGTCTTGCCGCCTTTGAGCACAAACTGGTCTATCGCAAACAGCGTCTGCTCCGGCAGGTCTTTTGGGTGGATAACCAGCAGAATATCAACGCCGGCAATCTCGTTAACATCTGTAGCGAGACTTTGCACATCATACTTTTTTCGCAATTGCTGGACGATAGTCCAGGGTGGTTCCGGCTGCTCGTTCTGCATCCGCATCATCCGGGCCATATAGGGGGTGACGTCCTGACCCATTACAGGCAGTGAGCTCATTATACCTATTCTCTTCTTCTGACGAGTAATGGCGGTGTCTATCAGGTAGCTTATGTCATACTCGACAAAATTCTGCCGGTCCGGCGAAAAGAATGGTATGGCCTTCTCAACCCCAAACGGGGTCCGCACGACTAAACCGAAGAAAAAGCTCTCTTCCTCCGTTATTGAAAACCGTTTCAAGCCATACTGCAATGCCTGAACCTCATCCGCAGAAAAAGGCCTCGGGTCGATTACCTGCAGCTCGACCATACCTTTGGCAGCCGCAACGTATTCTTCCAATAACGCTTTGACAAACTCGTAATAGTTGTTGAAATACTTAATCTGGTCGGGCCCTTTTAGGGCAGCAGTCTTCGCATAGTAAAGCTTCAATGTAACCTTTTGATGAAGTTTAGCCAAAATTGACTTGGTACCGTCCGAAAGCGTATAAAGGTTCTGGTCGGTAACATCCACCTTCAACGATTTTCCAATGTGCTGGCAAATGCTTATCGCACTGAAGACAATCACCAACACAAATATCGCACCAATAATCGCTCGTATCGTCCGGTTCACCCCGTTAGAAATTCGATTCTCTTGTGGCATTTTATTATAAATCCCCTTATAAATACCCCGTCTTAAAATTTCTCACGGGGTTCACACCGTTAGATAAGATTTTCTATCTAACTGGGTTCATTAGCTGGCCTTCCTTTCATCCAAAACAATACTGCTGGCAGCAATCCAGCCAACAATCAACAACACAAAGAAAGAAATATCCTTAAACTCCATCACACCCTTCTGGAGCGACTCAAAGTGTGTCCGAAAACTCATTGTCTCTATTACCGACACCAGGCCGGCAGGCAAGAACGTCGAAAGGTAATTTAGTGTCGTCGGCATACCTGCTAAAACAAGCACCGCACAGGCAACCACTGAGAGAACAAAACTTATTACCTGGTTTTTACTGACCACCGAAAAGAAACATCCAATAGCAAGAAATCCACCCGCCATCAACAAGCTGCCCAAATAACCGGTAATTATCAAGCCGATATCAGGGTTCCCAAGGTAACAAACGGTAATCGGCATAGGGAACGTTAAAGCCAGCGCAATCGCAAGGAAAAGCCACGCCGCGAGGAACTTACCCAGAACCGCCTGTGTTACCGTAATCGGCAATGTGAACAGCAGCTCGATTGAGCCGACCCTTCGCTCTTCGGCCCACAGACGCATCGCCGTCGCCGGCACCAGAATAATAAAAAGCAGCGGTAAATTCATAAAAAACGCACGCATGTCCGCCTGTCGCATCTCAAAAAAGCCCTGCCTGAATGGCAGGTACGCTGAGAAAGAAAGAAAAATAACAAGAAATACATACGCAATAGGGGTCGTAAAATAGCTTTTCAGCTCCCTTTTGAACACTGCCCAAAAGCTATGCATTTTTGTACTCCTGAAGTAAATGTCATATTATTATTCCCGACCGAAAAAACCAAAGCCTAAGCGACCTTGGCCTTCGTAATCTTACGAAAGACCTCATCAAGATTGCACTTGTACTTCTCTTTCAACTTTTCAGGCGTTGAATCCACCAGTATTCGCCCTTTGGAAATGATTATTGTCCTCGAACAAACAGCCTCAACTTCTTCGAGAATGTGAGTTGAGATAATAATACACTTGTCCTTAGCCATACTATTTATAAGCTCTCTCACTTCGTACTTTTGATTAGGGTCCAGCCCATCAGTTGGCTCATCAAGAATAAGCACCTCCGGGTCGTGAATTAACGCCTGAGCCAGCCCTACACGGCGCATATATCCCTTCGACAGTGTTTCTATCGTCTGATGGTACACAGAATCGATAGAACACATCGGCACAACCCGGTCAAGCGCCCGCTTGCGCTCCTTGCCCTGAATCTGTCTGACATCGCAAACAAAGTTTAAAAACGCCCCTACCGTCATCTCGTTGTAGGCCGGTGAATTCTCCGCTAAATATCCAAGCGACCGCCTGACCCCGATGGGGTTCTGCAAAATATCATACCCACACACAGCAGCCGTCCCGCTGTCAGGCTTCAGAAAACAAGCTAACATTCTCATAGCGGTAGTCTTCCCAGCCCCGTTGGGCCCAAGAAGTCCCAATACCTGACCCTTTTCGACATCGAATGATATGCCGTCAACAGCAACTATCGCCCCAAAACTTCGCCGTAATTGCTTTACACTTATCATATTTGCCACCTGTAACAAGACTCACAATATCCCGTTGCCAAAAACCTCTCTAACCTACTGCAAATCGTACATCAAAGTTCATTTTTTGATAATTTTTTTAATATGGTCGAGAATTATATAAATTTTCCAAAAATAGTCAAGAGACTATTTCAACAGTATTTTTGGTGTCGTCAAATAAGATGAAATCTTCAATCCCACAGCGAAGCAGTCACCTTAATACAGAGCCCTACTGAGAGAGAACAAAATCAGCCAAATCGCCAATCTCGCCCTCGGTCGGAGTAGATACCCGCGGGCATAGCCCGTGAAATTCGCCCTTCGAGTTATTATACCGACACTCTATCACACTCAGCAGATTTCTTTGACTCTATGTTACAGACTCGGCGGAAAGATGCGGCGCAAGTATTGGGCATCGTACCGAATACTCTCCTCTATTCCAAGCGGTATCTTCACCCCTTCGATATGAATCCATCCGCGATAACCGATATCATCCATCGCCCGTCGGACCTCCTCGAAAGCAATGGTGCCTTTGCCATAGAGGTCGTCGTAATCTTTAGCGTGAAACTCGCAGATTTGCCTGCCGAGCAGGCGTATCTCCTCATAGATATCGTAGCCCGCTTTATGAGAGTTGCCGACATCGTAATAAACCTTGACCGCCGGCGAACCGACACGGTCGATGATATCCAGGTGCTGCTCGGCACTGAGCCAGCTTTCCACGCCGAGAACCACGCCCGCCTTCTCCGCCTTCGGCGAGACCTTTTTGAGCCGCTCGACAACGGCGTCAACACCATCCTTATCATCTCGCAGGCCGCCTTCTCCGAAAAAGGGAATGAGCACAATCGTACACCCCATCGCCCCGGCAACGTCAATGCTCTCAGCTACCCATCGCTCGGTGCGAGGGTCGCTCTTGTAGGGGACACCGTTAAGAACTCCCAGAGCCAGTGACCCTATCTCAACATTATGTTCCTTCGCCGCCTCCAGAAATTTCTTTTGCAGCTCGCGACTGAACAGAGGCAGGTCATTTTGCCCACCGCCAAAGTCCACCTATACGCCATCGAGTCCCAGCCGCTTGGCCATCCCGAGCGAAGCAGGGTCGGTCGTCTTACCTAATGTCCAGTCACAAACACCAATTTTGAAGCCCGCACGTTCAGGCCGGCGACATGAGCCCATCAGCGCAAGCCCCGCAACGGCACAGGCCCCATTCACCATCATTTCACGACGACTCATACGCGAATGTTCCACCCGCATACCTCCAAAAACTCACCAAATATTTTAGTACTCAATTTCCCTACTTACGCTTTCAAACCTTTAAGATTCGCGTCCAACTTCTTTTTGCTTTTGATAATCTCGTTCCAGGTTACCTTTCGCCTCTCGTATGCGGCGGTACGGCCGAGTATCGTGATAAGGTTGCTTCGGACACTCGGTGCCACTGTCGAATTGTCGAAATTTCCGCTGGTAATATTCTTATAGAAATTTGCGATGTTGACGACAGCACCTTCTTTATATATGCTGGGGCTTCTGCCGCCGCGATAGAAGTTCTCGCCGCGAATGATTACCTGTCCACCATATTCGGTTTCGAGCACGCCTTTCGAGCCGAACATTCGATTTCTTATTCCTTCAGGCTGGGTACCGTGCCCCTCCATCTGCCTTGAACTGAACGTAATACCCACATTGTTCGGATACTCAAAGAGAATCGCGAAATGGTCCCAGCAGGTGCCGACCGGCCGCACCGTTCTCCCACCGGTCCCCACCGCCCAAATCGGCTCCTGGTCCATTATCCAGCTCATTACGTCGAGCGTGTGAATGTTCTGCTCCGTGATAATGTCACCGGATAGTATCCTGTCCAGTCCCCAGGCCCGCAAACGATTCTCCGAATCCTCCGGGGCATCCTGCCAGCTCTTGTACATACGCTTGAACGGACAACCTGCGTGGTAAATCGCCTCACCAAAAGCAAACCGGCCAAGGGCGCCGTCACGGACACGCTTAAGCGCCTCCATGTAAAACTTGTCGGCGCGGGTCTGAAAATCGACAAGGAAACACAGCTTTTTGGCCGTGGCCTTTTTACCACTATCACCAATACTCAGGCACCCGGGCGCATCCACCGCGATCGGCTTGGCAACGTAGACGTGACAGCCGGCGGCCACCGCAGCAGCAGCCTGCTCCGGATGAAAATACGGCGGGCTCTCAATCGCTACCGCATCCACCTTATCCAGGAGTTTGCGATAACCTGACAGTCCGGTATAACGGCGGGCATTACCCACACCCAATTTGCCGCCGCAGCCATCGGCCCTGTCCTGGAAATAGTCCGCCACCGCCACGACATTATATCCGCCGTGCTGCTTGAACAGTTCGGCTATCCATGTCCCCCTACCACCGCAGCCGATTAGCCCCAAATCGACTTTTGAGTTGGCATCATAGCCGCGTACAAGCGACGGCCTAATCACTGTAAACGACAGTGCCGTCGCGCCGGCGCCGGCAATGAACCGACGACGGGTGATTTGCTCCCGGGTTTTGCCTGTGATTGAAGTTTTTTCACACTCAGTCATTTTGTAGTCCTCCATTATTTTAAAATGATACTAAATTGTCTAATCCGAATATCGCGAAACTCAATACTTTTGCCTTTTTATACATTTTGCTTCTTCTAATAAACCATTTCATGTCCCCACTTGTTCTAAGAACCTGCCCTCAACCATCGAATAAAGCAGCCGGTGCATAAGAATACGCTTAATCGACTGCATAGTCAAGCGTAATTTAGAGGGCCCTTGGGCCCCTTTTCGCAATATGAGCAGATACAAGCAACAAGGAAGTCATTGATAATTATACGGCTCTTTGCCGCGTTTTATCCGGCTTTCCGTCTGCATACGGCGCAGCGTATCAGTCAAGACGTCTGCGAGTTCACTGTCGCTCATATTCGCGACCTCCCCGGCCGTTATCACCTTACCGAAGCAAACGTCAATCCGGCCGGGTGAAAATATCTTCTTATGCCTCGGCCAACATTCAAAGGCACCATCAATCACAAACGGCACAACCGCTGCCTCTCCCCGCCTGCACAGAAGACCAAAGCCGGGCTTAAAGGGCGTAATTTTGCCGTCGCTCGTACGTGTACCCTCCGGAAAAATACAAACCCCCCAGCCTTCTTTGAGTTTGCCGATGACCTTCCTCATCGCAGACAAATCCGCCTTGCCCTGCTTGACCGGTATAGTATTGACCGAAGAAATCAACCAGCCGAAAAACCTGATTTTCCAGAGCGAATCACGGGCAAGAAAATACAAAGACCTTTTTAAGGATATCCCGCAAAGGACAGGGTCAAGATAACTCTGGTGGTTACCGACCAGCACAACGGCACCTTTGCCGGGGACATTTTCCCTCCCGTAAACATGTATCCGAAAAAAAAGATTGCAAAAAACTTTGCAGCACCAGCGTGCAAAACGGAACCATCTCATTTTTGTTTTCTTTTTAGGCATTTTTCTTCCACGCAGCGCAAAAGTCTCTCCAAAACCTCATCCTTAGTTAAATCAGTGGTGTCGATAACAACGGCATCCCGGGCCGGCCTTAACGGACCGACTGCTCTATCCTCATCGCTTTTGTCCCTTTCCTCTATGGCCCCTTGTATTTGCTCAAGACTTTCACCGCCGCCTCTGGCCCGCAGCTCAGCTTGTCTTCTTCTTGCCCTCTCTTTTACGTCAGCCGTCAAAAAAAATTTTACATCAGCATCGGCAAAGGCCACTGTGCCCTGGTCTCTTCCCTCGGTAACTATTTTTTTCTCTGTTGATGCAAATTGCCTTTGCATTTCCACTAACTTTTCCCGCAGCCGCGCCTGCGAGGCGATATGCCGGGCCTTGGCCGTAACTTCCGGCCGGCGTATTTGTTCGGTAACATCAAGACCATCGATACAAACCGCCATTTTGCCTTCTTTGACCGCAAAATGAAATTCGCTTGTTTGCAAGACGCCGAGCAGCTTCCCTTCATCGCTCATATCGACGCCGGCCTCAATTGCAGCCAACGTCACGGCCCGATACATCGCACCGGTATCAAGAAAACTCGCCCCGAGCTTCTCAGCTAACAGCCGGGCTATAGTGCTCTTACCACTGGCAGCGGGACCATCGATTGTAATAACCAAATTCGCCATTTCAGATTTGGTAATTGGTAACTATTTAACGAATCACTATTTAACCACCTTAACAACAATAATACTTGTATCATCACACTGTCTGGCAAGTCCCACAAATCGCCTTCTATAGCCCAGGATATTTTTAACCATTTGCTCTGCTGAACCCGCAGCAAACTTCTTCGCAGCTTTCAGCATCCTTTCCCTGCCCCAGAATTCGCCGTCAAAGTTGGCTGCGTCAATCAGCCCGTCACTATAAAGCAACAAACAATCACCGTCTCTCAACGGTAAAGTTTCAAGCTCATATTCTGCCTGTACCTCGACTCCGAGCACAAGTCCACCCTTTTTCAATTCCGTAATTCGCCCGTCTCTTATCAGTACCGCCGGCTCGTGTCCACAATTGCAATAGGTAACAGTTTCTTCTTTAACGTCAACGATTGCATAAAACAATGTGACAAACTCCCCTTCCTTATACTCGCCACATGCCATTCTATTGAGCTTATTGATAATCTCCTGCGTGGCCTCACCGTTTCCCTCAGTATCTACATAAGCCCGCATCGCCCCTCGAAACAAACCCATCATAATCGCAGCGGGAATCCCTTTGCCTATCACATCAGCAATCGCCACAACAATACAATTCTCGTTTATCCGGAGAAAATCGTAAAAGTCACCACCTACATCAAAGCAGGGAATATAAGCAGCCGCTATATCCAGGCCCGGTATCAGCGGCGCCTTATCAGGAATCATCCTTCTCTGTACGACTCCAGCTAACCGCATCTGCTCGGCGATGCGTGCCCCTTCAATCGCTTCCGCATACAGCCTGGCGTTCGTTATCGCCGCAGCACACTGCGAAGCAACCGCCCTGGCAATACCAATATCATCCTCGTCAAAGTGCTTGGGCTTCGGACTATAAAGCCGAAGCACACCGATCGCCTTACTCCTAAATTGCATCACAACGGTAAGCTGGCTGACGAGTCCCTCCTTGATTGCCGCCTCCTTATATTTCACTCGGCCATCAATCCGCATATCGTCCAGGACCACCGCTTCACCCGCAAATGCAGCTTTAATTACCGCATCGTTCTTCGAAACCACACCCTTGTTACGGTACTCTTCGCTAAGACCATACGTACTTCGCATCTCCAAGTCGCCGGCCTCTTCATCCAGAAGGCGAATCGAGCAGGCCTTGACACCGGTAATCTTCACCGCCGATTCAGCAAGCCTATCCAGCACCTCTTGAAGCGAAACATCCCCCGCCACGAGCGTGGTAAGCTGATAAATCTGCTCGTCCCTTTCTATCTGTCTCTTTGTCTTTTTAGCCATAATCAAATTTGGTAACCGGTAATTGGTGAGTGGTAACTTTTTAACCAACCACTATTTCATCGAGCATCGAGTATGGATTATACGGCAGTTTACGCTCCCGGTGAACCCTAATTTATTTCCGCCTCCATTCGCTTGTACCAATAGCCGTCTTATATTACTATAATTGGTATAATGGTGTTAGTTTGGATATGCGATACGAAAAATGAGCCAGGCTGCTAAACATATTATCTTCACCGGCCGAGTCCAGGGTGTCGGCTTTCGCTTCACCGCTTTTCACACAGCCAATCGCTATAGGCTGACCGGCTTTGTCCGCAACTCACCTGATGGCACCGTGGAGATGCTTGCCCAGGGTCTTTCCGAAGATATTGATGATTGCATCAGAAAAACAAAAGAATCCTTTACCGGCTATATAAGAGAAACCAAAATCGAACAAGTCCCCCCAGACCCTCGATACACGGACTTCAAAATTACATTTTAACCAAACCGTCTTTCCCTCGTCACTTCTTGATTTCAATAATCAGTTCGCAAGTCCCCTCCCGCCATCGTCCTGAAGCCGGACAACGAGATATTTTCTCCAACCAGCTTGACATAAGAGGATTGTGCCGATAGACTTGTCCTCGATACTCGATAACGGATGCTCGATATGAGAATCGGGAATAGGGCGGGAGAAATCGGAAGGCAATATCGCTATGCTTGGTGTATTATTTGGTCAAGGTGAAGTATTAATAATCGTTGTCGTTACGGTGCTTGTGGTCTTTATAATCCTCCGCTACCGCCGAAAACGCTGACATATCACTCCCGCGTAACCGCCCTCCGCATTTAATCCAATCCCCCCTGCTCTTTACCCCGTTAGAAATTTCGCTTTTTTTGCCCCGTTAGAAGTTGGCGACTCACTCCTAACGGGGTTTGTATCGTATGATTACCCTTCATAGAATTTCTAACGGGGTTTACGCTGTCCTTAACCTGTCGCCCACCAACATATCCACAAGACTAAAAACGGCAAATCCAAGCACCAGCGCGAGAATTGCATACAATTGCCACTCACTCCTGACGGTTTCTATTGATATTGTCTGGCCGATTCCGTCAACCACAGCCCCACCCCGCTCTGTGAAGCCTGTGGCAATGCCTCGAAGAACTCCCGCAATCCTGCCTGGAAAAACCGTTACTCCAATAGCGGCGAGAGCGCCAAAAACAATACACCCTGCCAGAGCAAGTCTTTCCTGCCAGATAACCCGGGCCAGAATCTTCTGCTGCTCGGCCTCTTCGATCTGTCTTAACATCCTTTCTGTAAAACCGGGCGGCACCGGTTCCGAATGTCTCCGCAAAGACTGTCCTAATATCTCATCGAATTTATCTTCATTTAATTTACCGGCCACCATCGATGTCCTCTTCGAAAGCTGTTCCCAATATTTGCTTCAATTTATCGCGTCCTCTAAACAAATATGTCTTAATCGTATTTTCCTTTATTTTCATTACCTTTGCAATATCAGCGATACTTTTTTCTTCCCGATAATACAGTATAACGGCGATGGCCCAAAGCCGCGGCAGCCGCTCAACTGCTTCCCAAACGATTTTCTCTGTCTCTCTGCCTTGTATTGCTGTCGCCGGTTCCGGCTCCTTACTTCTAACAGCCTGTTCATCCGGTTCAGCCTCAAGCTCCCATTGCCTTCGATTCTTCCGCAGGTAATTTATTCCCTGACGATACGCTATACTCCACAGCCAGGTGCTTAATTCAGCTTGGCCACTGTATCGCCCTATCGCCTTGTAAACTGCCAGAAACGTCTCACTCGCCACATCCTCAGCCTCGTCCTCTCTCAGCCCGAGTCTTCGACAGCACAAAAAAACCGTCTCTTTGTATTTATCAATGAACTCGGCAAACACCTGATGGTCACCGCTGCGAAGCAGCCGTAACCACTTCTTCTTTTGCCGCTTTTCCCATATTTTCTCTGCCAAAAAAGGCTCCTTCTATTGTTAGTCGAACAGAAAGTCCGGCAAGTTTCAGTTTTTTTGGAACCTATTATAGAAAATATGCCACAAATTCATAGCAAACGCTATTAAACGCAAAAACAAGGGAAAATCACATATTTTTTGAAACCTGTTGCAGAAAACCAGCGACTAACCAGACAAAGAGAGCAAAAAATTGACAAGAAAGGTAATTGAATAATCAAGGCAGATAAAACAATAAAAACTAACTCTTATCTAAAGCCGGCCTGGACACATAATGGCTCCATAAGAACGGACCTTCCATTAACTGTAATCGGAAGGGCAAAGAAGGGAAAACTTATGGAAATGGTAAGACCGGGCCAACTATGTTGTGTTGGCAAAGTCTACCTGAAAACCCAAAACGGCTTAGTGAGAATAAAATAATCAACTAAAAAGGATGAAATCAGGAGAACCGAAAATGAAGAAAAATTATTGGATAGTTTTAATTCTCGGCTTCTGTCTTTGCTCACTGCTGATTGGCAGCGGCTGCGATATTGAAAAAGCCAAGTACCAGAGGACAGAAAACGTTAGTGTACCTCTTGAACCAGGCTCAAATCTCGCGGCTGAAACCAGCTTCGGCTCAATCACTGTTACCGGTGCCGACGTTGCCGAATGCAACATAACCGCCACCATCTTCGTCAAGGCACCCACCGAAGAAGAGGCCAGGGAAATAGCCGAAAAAGTGAAAATAAAAGCTGAGCCGGTTGACAAAACCTTAACAGTTAAGGCCGAAAAGCCTCGTGTAAAAAAGAATCGCTCAATAGGCGTCAGCTTCGAAATAATCGTCCCGAAGCAAACTAACGTCGAATGTTCAAGCTCATTTGGTGCGATTGAACTGGCCAATATCAACGGAAATACGAAGGCAAAGACATCCAGCGGCTCGATTACCGCTGAAAACATCAAAGGCTCAGCCAAACTGGATACGTCCTTCGGCTCTATAAACTGCAAAGATATCTCAGGCGGCGATATTAATCTAAAAACCAACAGCGGCAAAATTACGCTCACAAAAGCCGCTTTTGGCGATTGCGATGTACACACATCCTTCGGCTCTATCACCTCCAGTGAACTTACAGGTAATTCACTCAAACTAAAATCAAACAGCGGTAATATTAATCTTACGGAAGCTTCTGCAAGCACGACCGACATATTTACTTCCTTCGGACGCATCACTTGTCGTCAGATAACATCCGCCGACCTTACAGCCAGGTCAAGCAGCGGCAGTATCGACATCGCCTGTTCGCCCTCAGCCCCGCCTGAAATCAACGCAACCGTAGTTACCTCATTCGGGAGTATCGACTTCGTATCACCGCCCAACTTTTCCGGCCAAGTCGAATTGGCAACCAGCTTCGGTTCGATAAAGACCGACCTGCCAATAACCATAACCGGAGAGATCAGCAAAAAGAAACTTACAGGAAAAATCGGCGATGGAAAAGGAAAGCTGCACTTGCAAACCAATAGCGGCTCAATAAAAATTAAATAGCAAAAAGTTCTTAACATTAACCTAAAATCGAAAGGAGAAAAAACATGTATGATATTACACAAGCTTTTGGAGTATTGGTAATATTATTAGGTGTCTGCAGCCCCATAATCGTTGTTGGCGTGGTTTACTATCTTAAGAAACGCCTCGAACACAAACAGATTATGACGGCCATTGAAAAAGGCACACCTATATCGGATTTCATACCTCCTAAAACCAAGCCGGCGGGCCCCGCGTGGATAAGATATGTCAGCACCGGAAGTGCACTGCTCATCATCGGACTCGGCTTTGTCCTTGGAGGACTCGGAAGGGGAGAGGATATAGGCATCTTGATGTTTTTCGTCCTCGGTGGCGTGGGCGTGGCCATGCTGGTTCGCGGCCTCCTGCATCGAAAGTACTACTTGAAAAATCAATCTTCGCCTGAAAACAACAGCACGGAAACGAAAAAACCGGCTTAATCACAAATACGATTTCCGAATTTCACCGAATAAGCAGGGGCGATTCGTGAGAATCGCCCCTATCTCTTTTCGCTTTCCACTCTTTCCTACACGCAATATAAAATACGAATATTATTACCCACGATGCCGGATAACATCGTATTGCTTCGTGACTGATGCGGCAGTCTCGGCCGCATACGAGCATCACTATCACATTTCCACAGGCTCAAGCACTCTTTCTGCATCGGCTCCACTTTCGCCGTTGGCCTGTTCGCCGGGTCTGAAAGGCAGCGGCTCGGCGAAGTGAACGACAACACGGCGCAAGAAGCTGCTTACCTCATCGACTCGCGAAATATGTCCTGAGCGGGTAAAATCTGCCATATCGAAAGAGTCATCCGCGCCAAAGCGGGGAACACTAAAGCGAGCGGTTATATGCTGGCCGAGGTAGGGACAACTATTGTCGGCATGGCAGGTAAATGCCGCACCGATGCTGGAAATATCAACCATCTGGCCCTGTGAAAGCGTTCCGTTAAAGTCTTCGGCATACCAGATGGGCCAATAATAATTCAGTCTCTGCTCTGTTCTTCTATCGGTAGTTTCATCCATTTTAAATCCCTTGAAAACCATTGATTTCTATGCTTTCCAATTCGACAGATTTTGGAGGCTACTTTACGAGTGATTGCCGAAAAAATCGCCGCTGGCTGGGTTGGTAAGGCAGATTTGGCCTGTTCTGGGCTTAAAGCGATAGAATGGCCCAATCAGGTTTTTTGCAACTTTCCCGGCTTTTTTGATTTATCGACAAAGATATTCCTATAATCAACCGCTATTCTTGAATAAAAGATGGCAAAAAAACTGGTTTTATTTAGATTAAAACAGGTGGTTCGAGTGTATTACAAGTAACGAACGTTCGTTCTAAGATAACGCGTGCGGAATATAGATGATAGAAGACAAGCTGCTCGTATGGAAATTTAAGAACGGCAATAATGATGCTCTCTGCCGTATCTATGAAAAGTACAAAGATAATCTGCTCAGGCTCGCAACCGCTCTTTTGAATGAGACGGCCGCTTCCGAAGACATTGTGCATGATGTTTTTGTCTCCTTTGCACAGTCCGCTGAGAAATTAAAAGTTAGTGGCAATCTCAAGAGCTATCTGGCAACCTGTGTTGTGAATCGAGTGCGCAACCGGAATCGTTCGAGGCAGCGACAGACAACAACCAAGCTGAATGAAGCTGAATCAGTTGTCTCAAACACAAACAGGCCGGAACAATGGATTGTTGAAAACGAGCAATTAAAACAACTCAACAACGCATTGGCCCAGCTTCCGTATGAGCAGCGAGAGGCAATAATCCTGCACCTGCAGGGTGGGATGAAATTCTGGGAAATTGCTGAGTTGCAGGATGTTTCAATCAGTACAATCCAGAGCCGGTACCGCTATGGATTAGATAAACTGCGGTCAATTTTAGATAAGGAAGCCAAATTATGAGACCGGCAGAAAATATAGAAAAGCTAATTAAGAATATAGACATCGACACCAACGCCAGGATGGACAAAGCCGTCCTCGACGATGCCCTCAAGGCATTGGAAAACTCAAAAAAGCCTGCCCTGAGCAAAGTCGAAGGGACAAAATCGGCTCCAACCAGGCCGAATATCTGGAGAATAATCATGAAAAATAGAATGACAAAGTTAGCCAGCACTGCTGTGGTAGTTGCAGTTGCAGTTTTTAGTATCTGGCTAGTAAACACCGGCACTACCAAAGTCTATGGCATAGATGAAGTTATCCAGTTTATCGAACAAGCAAAGACACTGCACGTTCAAGGTTTGTATTTAGCAAAGCCAGCACTGGTTGCGGAGGAGATGGGCGAACCTCTCCTATTTGATTATTGGTATGACTTTGAAAACAAACGTTACCGGAGGACTTGGGCAAGTTTTGATCTATCTGAGGATATAATAGAAACTACAGAAGTTTTTGATGGTGAATATATCATGTCTATTCTATCGAGCAAGTCAGGTGATTCTGTAAGTTTTAGCAGGCTTAATCAGTTCCAAAGTCGGCTACTAATGCTCACGCTTGGAAAGTCACATCTTATTGGTGACTTAGGTCAAGGTGTGTTGGCTCATATTGCTGGATCTGTGCGCGTTGGAGATGAGAAGGTTGAGGGGACTCATTATGACATATGGGAATGCGAGTATAGGTTGCCGCACCCGACCAAAGAAGTCTACGCAAAAATTCGAAGTTGGATATCTCCTTATACCGGTGAATTGGGTAAAATCGTGATTTGGGATAAAAAAGATGGTGAGCAATGGCAGTGGAGACAAGAAGTCGAAAACTTCGAGCGAGACCTTACACTTGACCAAGATATTTTTGCAACTGAACCACCAATTGGTTCAAAGTTGAACAATACGAAGGGAACCGCTCAGACGATTGAACTTGGTGGGACTGGACTAACTCCCTTGGACGAGACACAGTATCGCCTCTTGATAAAGATACACATCGCCTTTACCTTAAGCGATGGTAGCGTTATTGTTTGCTGGAGAAGCAGGCTTGCCACCGAGCCTTCTCAGGCTGAGTATTTCCACAATCTGAACGCGGGTGGCAATTTACCGAATCTTCCTCTTGTGATTGATGCGCTGGCTACTATGCCAAAAATCGAGGACCTCAGATATACTGGGTACCATTTAGCCTACACCAAAAAAGATGACAGGTATTACGAGTGGAGTCTTTATGTAACCAACAACAGTCCACCTGCTCGAAGCGCTATATTTGGGTACGAGGCCCTCCAGACGTACAATACTAGTGTTCATATTGATGTGGACTACAACAATAATCGCATTTATGAGGATTTGATTATAGAGACCAAGGATGAATTTAATAGTTGGGTACTTGGTGCGATGGCGGAACTTAGTGACGATGGTATTATACCAGAGCACGTAACTTATGACAATGTACTAAACCTAGTTGAGGAGATGAAAACGACTCTGAAAGAATAGTGTTTGTTGAATCCAAGTTAATACTATGGCCGGGCTTCTTTTGCTCGGCCTATTTTACGCGCTTTTACAGGATGTTTTTAGTTAGTTCTTGATCTGTTTGACGAGTTCGCAGAATTGTCGGCCGCGGTGCTCGAAATTATCGAACATATCGTAGCTTGCGCAAGCAGGGCTTAACAGGACAACATCGCCGCTTTCTGCGAGTTTATTCGCTAATTGGACGGCCCCGGAAAGAGAATCGACGATTTCAATTTTCGTATCTCGTTTTTTGAGATTGCTTCGCTTCGCTCGCAATGACATCTTGCCGTTGCGTATTGCTGATGCGACTTTGGGAGCGGTCTGGCCGAGCAGGATAGCAGACTTGGCGCTTTCGGCTATGTTTCGGCCGAGTTCATCGAAGGCTACATTCTTGTCATATCCGCCGGCAATAATAATTGTCGGCTGTTCAAAAGCCTCCAACGCGGCAATCGCACTTTCGGGCGTGGTAGCCTTCGAATCATTGTACCAGGACACGCCGTTTATCTTCGCGACCAATTCGAGACGATGCGGCAATCCTCTAAATTGCGGTAAGGAGGTTTTGAGCTGGCCATCGTCAATACCAAAATGCCTGGCGACGGCCATAGCAGCGGCGAGGTTTGAAAGGTTAGCCCGGCCGGGCAAGGGGAAACTTTTGCGGATTTGCTCACTTATATCGTCGGCTGAAAATGTGATGCAAATCCTGCCGGTATCTTTTTCGTATTTATCAAACCATGCTGCACCAACTTTGTCCTCGGCATTGAAGATAGATACGGCAGGGAATTTATCGTCCGGTTTTTGAAACCTGAAGATATTTTCCTTGGCAGCACAATAATCGGCAAATGTGCCGTAGCGGTCGAGATGGTTCGGCGTGAGATTTGTCAAAAGCGCAACTTTCGGCCCTTTTTGGATTTGTGCTAATTGTTCAAGCTGAAAGCTCGACAGTTCCAGCACAACCAAATCATCAGGGCTAATTTGGTCCATTATGGTCAGCAATGGCTCGTTGCCGATATTGCCGCTGAGCCACACTTTTGCCTCTCCGGCATTCTTGAGCAGATGGGCGGTCAGGGCGGCTGTTGTGCTTTTGCCGTTTGCCCCTGTTATGCCGATTATCTGCGCAGGACATAGTTCGAAGAAGATGTTTATCTGTGACGTAACAAATTTATTATGCCGACGAGCAAGTTCGAGAAACTCAGTGTCTGGGGCAACAGCGGGATTGGCGACGATAATATCGGCTTGTTCGAAATCGGCAGGGTCGTGCGAGCCGAGATGATATTCAATATCAGAAAATTCTGCGAGTTGACTTATCGAATCGCTCAACTGCCGGCGCGAAGCCAAATCTGTTACAATTACTTTTGCACCGCTGTTTGCAGCAAATCTGGCGACATCAACTCCGCCGCCGAACCGTCCTAAACCCATAACTAAAACGGTCTTGTCCGCAAAAAACTCTTCATTCATAATTTGGCACTTTGTATTGAAGTTGTGAAGGGATTCAGCACCCTGATATGGAACGACCTTTGTCAAATGTTATTTTTCTATTTTTGTTTCATTGTTTTTTCTGACGCTTAATAGCGTGGGCTGCTTCGACAATGAATCAGTCTGATATTCGTGGATTATCC
>DUZJ01000083.1 GCA_013349615.1 Planctomycetota bacterium
AGAAGCGATTTCCTGCAGGTGCTGCATGAGCGAGTATATCTTGATATTACCATTACTCTGACATTCATACGTTCTGACTTTGAATCTGTCTTCTCTGATTCCCATGCTCTCATTTGACCTTCTGCTTTTGTAATTCACTACTTGTTGAAAGCACTGCCATATTAATCCAACGCCGCTAATGATTCCAATATATTTCAACCTGTTATTAGGCCATAACAAACTCTTTATTTGCCCGTCTGGCGGGGCGGAAAAGGGGAAAAATGGGACAATTATATTTGGGTTTGATTTGCTTTGTTTGGGTTTGTATTGGGTTTGTTTTGGCATTTTATTGGCTTTAATTGGGTTTGATTGGGTTTGTATTGGGTTTGAATTGGGTTTGTTTTTCCCACGTTGACCAGGTGTCTTATCTTCATATACTCCTGTTATTAAAGGGGTTACATTCATTTGACTTTTTCGTAAATTGGCTTTGTTTTGCAAAAAAGGGTGATTTTGTAGTGCTCTCCCGACAAATGTAATGCTTCCCCTACAAATGTAGAGAAAGCAAGACTCGAGACACAAGATGCAAGACTCAAGAGGAAGGATCCGCCTGAGGCGGACAAGTGCTCGTAAGTGGTTAAATGGTAATTGGTTATCGACCATTCGCTAATCCTCATTCCTTAACGATTATATTTGGCGTGTCCAGCACCAAATTACGGCAGCAGCCTATTTGGTGCGGGACTTTTCGTGCGGTTCTCCGCGTAATCCTGCGCCTACCGGCGATTTATGTTTACTGTCTGATAAACATACAGGCATTATAACATATTATCAAACAATGGTCAACAAAAAAAATGGCCAAAAATGAACTTTTTTTTGGTCATCCTCGCGAAGCTTGCTACTGTCTGAAGCTAAAAAGTACGACTTGAGGGTGCATGCGGACACCTTTAATTATCCATATTATACGCCATAGCAACCAGTTGGAGCCGAACCTGATTGTCCACGAAATCAGTTGACTTTTTCGCTACGGCGGTTTACTTTATGAAAATAGAAGTTGGTATTGTAAACGGCACAAGACGCAAAAAACAGTTTAGAATGCTCGTTTGATAGTTTTATATAAAATTATCCGTAGAGAAGATGGAAAAACGGAGATGGAAAAATGTCACGAACAGAAATATTAAAAATACTGGCAGCATTCAAGGGAAAATGTGCTGAACAATATGGAATAATCTCTCTTGGACTGTTTGGCTCTGCTGCACGCGATGAAAGTCAGGCTGACAGTGATGTTGATATCGTTATAAAGCTAAAAAAACAGGATCTGTTTAATATGATAGGTATAAAACAGGATTTGCAAGCAAGCCTCCACACAAATGTTGATGTAATCAGTTATCGCAAGACAATGAATACTTTTCTTAAAAACAGAATCGACAAGGAAGCTATCTATGTATGATAAGGAGCTGGCTCTCGAAGTGCTTGGACAGATACGAACGGCATCTCAGACCATACTCGGCAGATTTAAGCCGGTAAAGACTGTTTCGGATTTTACTGATTCACCTGTCGGCCAAGAAAAACTGGATTCGATATGCATGCAGTTGATCGCGATTGGAGAATCGTTAAAGAAGTTTGACAAAATTACTGAAGGCTCATTACTGCCAAAATACTCTCAAATAGACTGGAAAAAAGCAAAAGGCCTGAGAGATATTATATCCCACCAGTATTTTGACGTGAATGCCGAAGCGATTTTCGATGTTTGTAAAACCCAAATTAAACCTTTACACGATACCATAACACAAATCATTGAGGATATAAAATAAAGGCATTGCCGTCTTAGATTGTGTTATTGTAAACGGGCAAAAAGGCCAAAACCACTTTAAACTATCAAGGATCTCATGGAAGAGGGGAAAAAGTACCCCCGCACTAACCCTGTAAGTGCGGGGCAGGCGGACACCTTTAATTCCCCTGATTGAAAGTGTTTTTTCGTCTATATATCTGATTCTTTGATTTTGTTGTAAATATCTGCACCGAGTTTGGTGAGGTTCTCACGGATCTCCGGCCAGTGCTCGCGGTCCTTCTTTCCCTTGTCTAAAACAGGAAACTCAATAGTGGCGAATTTCGGAGACTCTCGAACCTCGTATTCATATTTGGTCTTCGGAAAGAGTTTGGCGACTTTGTCTCTGCGGTCCTTTCTATCTGGACCTTTGAGCGAGAGCAGTATGGAGCATTTGTGATTGCGGAGATGGAGAATGAGAGTGACTCCCTTGATCCCCTTTGCGATCCATCCTTCATCACGTACAGGTACTGGCTTGCCCTTAAACAATCCATCTTTTCGCATTGGAGCCCAGAACTCACTGTACTTATTCGGTTGCGGTTCAATTACTGTCTTCGAGCCTACTATTTTTCTGAATCCTCTGTCAGTCTTTTCAACAAACCCTTTTTCGATGAGGCGTCCCAAATGTCCATAATATGTGCTGGAAAAACCAGCTTCTTCCACCAACGTTTTCATCGTCTTCGGTTCTGTGCTCAGAACAGCATTTATTTTAGCTTGGTTGCTGCCAAGACGACTACCAAATCTGTCAGTGCCTCGTCCCTCACGTCTCTTCTTGTATTCCCTCTTGTACCACGAGAAATGCGACTTATTGAATTTAGTATCTGGCTTCACTTCTCTGGCAATAGATTCGCACTCATGATAAGTGACATTATCAACACATTTCTTGTCAAAGAGTTTGAATACAGAGTGCATGATTCCTTTTGGCGGAGGATCTGGGATAATTATTGCTTTGGTCTCTACTGGCTCAAATACAAATGCGTTTACGTCGCCAGAAAGACCTTCACGTCGGAAAGTCTTGAATTCGACAACTTGCACCTCTCCCTTAATATCGTCTAGAGCTTCGTTTAATTCTTCCGTCTTCTGGTCTATAACGACAACAATAAGCGGCTTCTCAGAGACCAGATCAGAAATGAATTTGTAGACTTCTCCAGTTTTGATCTTTTGCTTCAATCTTGCCTTGAGAACTTCATTGTCATCAAAAACATAATACAGAATTTCTACAAGTTTCCTTCTGGTTGAGCTATCTGCGATCCCCTTATTGAATTTGATGAGCTGTGGAATGACGTGGTCATAAACTCGATGGGAGGCCAGTTCGACTTCGACGATGGCCCACCGAGGTTTTGGCGTGAAGAAAATAACATAGCCATCGGGTATCGATGCGACACCAGCTTTTGACCTTATCATCTTCTTGATATCAAAATAAAACGAATCCGGCCCAAATATGTGTTTGCTATTTGACTGAATTGCTTTCTCAAGCCAAGCTTCTCTCTCGGGCGTGATTAACTGGTATCTTACACCGTCGATTAGTACTATGGGTAAATTTGGTGAAAGCATACTTACTTCTCCCTTTCGTTGACACTCTTTCGTATTTCCCTTCGGAATCTCTAAACAGATGCGTCAAAACGGCCTTGTTCGGTATCCGTGAGCGTTAGACTATCAAACGAAAGTCTGTTTGTCAACAAGAATAATGGTGTGGCAAGCCCCATTAGATAACGTTTCACTATCTCGCCCCGACGAGATAACGCTTTGCTATTTCATGGGGCTGGCGGTGCGGAAGAGGGGAAGAGAAAAATTATCTTTGGATTTGATTGTATTGATTTTCCTCAGTTGTTATATTGGGTTGAAAGGTGCAGGAATGTTTCAAAACAGTGTAAATGGGAAATCTTATCAGGAGTAAAACAAATGAATTGCATGAAGGCACGAATCTTAAATCAGTTTGGCGTTTTTTTTCTCGGATTGTCATTTGTGTGTGCAGCCGGCTCTTTCGCGTCAGAGCCGACACAGCCGGCCGTTTCAGGATATTTCAATGTTCGCAGCTTCGGTGCTGTGGGGGACAGAAAAACGGATGACACAGCAGCGTTTCAAAGGGCCCTGGATGCCGCAGAGAAAGCCGGCGGGGGTGTTGTTTATGCACCTGGCGGAAACTATTTCTTCGCCGGCCATCTGAACGTGCCTAAGGCTGTTACGCTGGCCGGTATATGGCAATCGGTTCCGGCCCATAACGGCATACGTAATCCGGGGCTTCCCAAGCCGACAGACGACGGTACGACTTTTTTAGTTACGGAGGGTGCGGGCGGCGAGGATGGACCGGCTTTCATAACGCTCAACACGAACAGCACACTTAAGGGAGTTGTTCTATACTATCCCCACCAAAACGTAGATGACGAACCGAAACCATATCCCTGGGCCATCGCCATGCGAGGCAAGAATCCGGCCGTCCTTGCGGTAGAGATGCTCAATCCGTACAACGGCATCGACGCCACGCGGAACGAGCGTCACTTGATTCGTGACGTACATGGTCAGCCAATCCGGCGAGGTGTTATGGTCGACGTCATCTACGATATCGGCCGAATTGAAAACGTTCACTTCAATCCATGGTGGAGTACGAAGCCCAAGCTGTTCAAGTGGCAAATGGAAAACGGGGAAGCATTTATCTTCGGCCGTTCCGACTGGCAGTATGTCTATAATACCTTCTGCTTCGGCTACAAAATCGGCTACAAATTCATAAGAAGTAAAGCGGGCGCATGCAACGGCAACTTTCTCGGTATTGGGGCCGACGATTGTTATACCGCTCTTGTCGTGGAACAGTGTGCCCCATACGGGCTGTTGATTACGAATGGTGAGTTTGTATCTTTTCACGGGCCGGACCCCACGATGATTGAAGTCGCTGAAAACAACAGTGGAAGCATCCGCTTCGTGAACTGTGCATTCTGGGGCGCATGCAATCAGATAGCGAGGATTGGAGGAAGGGGGACCGTTGGTTTTAGTGACTGTACGTTTACCCAATGGGGCGGCCGGGACGGGAACCGCCCGGCAATCCAGGCCCAAAGCGGCACTGTTCTAATTCGTGGGTGTGAATTTCGGCAGGACCGGCCGCAAATTCAACTCGGAAAAGGTGTTGACCGTGCCATAATCGCAGAGAATATATTCAGGGGCCCGGAACGAATCATCAATCAATCCAGGGGAAATGTACAACTGGGACTAAACGTCAGTAACTAAACTGCCTGAAATAATTTTTTCGACAATAGTACTATCCTGAGAACACGCTGAGATTGCCGCTGAGAGCCAGGACTGAGAAAAAATCAGAAGTATTGCTTTAAAAATGTTATGAATCGGGGTGATAGGATTCGAACCTACGGCCTCCTGCTCCCAAAGCAGGCGCTCTAGCCAAGCTGAGCTACACCCCGATAATTGCAGAGAAACTATGCCAACAAAGCTATTGTACACAAAATTCGTCAATATTGCAATAAACTCCTGTTTTAAGTATTTTAACCGGGCTGTTTGCGACATCTTTAGAAAAATCGACTTATGACGGTGTGGCACGGCCTTCCAGGCCGTGTATAAAATATGGGCAAGATGCCCATACCACGAAAAAAACAGCTTGCATATTTGCATCAATCAATATATAATATAGTGCAGGAATATTTTATGGGGCGTAAGGAGGCAGCTCCCATAGACGGCAACGGAATAAAAAATATGAGATATAGAACTGAAAAACGATGGTTACTGCCTGTGCTAATTGTTCTGGGCGTGATAATTGTGCTTTTTATAGGCAGCAAATTAGGCCCTCCGGGGACTGCCCAGGCAGAGCTGCAAACCGGCACAGACAGCGGGATTTTAGTGGTTCCGATCCAGATCGGACGCGAAAGCTACGGGCTTGCGATGGTCGATACGGCGGGCCAGACACTGTGGATATACGAGCTGAACAGCCGTGGACCCAGCCACAGTCGGCTGAATCTGTTAGCAGCACGAAGCTGGCGATACGATAGGCTGCTCCATCAGTACAACACCGCTGAGCCGAAACCCGAACAGGTAAAGATGCTGCTGGAAAATTTAGGCCAAATGCAAAAAACGCCGAAGAAGGAAGTGCAGCAGGTTCCAGATATGGACATTCTGGAAATAGCAGAGCCCGAGAGCAGAGATTCTGCTGGTTAGCGGTTCCCTGTTTCACCTGTCGGGTGCAAATCTACCGATTTGCGATAGACTGTAAAAATGCCGACCCGGTGAAAAAGTAAAGATTCTTAAGTTTTTGGCGAAAGCTAAAAAGGTACGTGAGCCAAGCTTGTTGGCTTGTGGGAGAATAAAAAACTATGGCTGCTATGTTCTATTCATTAAAAGAAGTCGCTGATAAACTCAATAAAACAGAGGAAGAAGTAAGAGAATTAGCCAGGCAGGGCAGGTTGCGTGAGTTCCGTGAGGGCCCGAATTCGCTGTTTAAGGCCGAGGAAGTCGAAGTTTTTATGTCTGACACAAGTATTATGCCATCCGAAGAACCTCCTGCCCCGTTAGAACAGAAACCTCAAGAGGATGAGATTTCATTAACCCCGGAGCCTGCTGTGACGCCGGAGCCAACTGAGATTCCGGTGCAACCTGAGACGCCACCACCGACCGAAACTCCGGAGCTAATTGGGACGCCGGAGTTAATTGAAAGCCCGGAGCCAACCAAGATTCCGGAACCAGATGTCACTCCGGAGCCGACCGCGGCGCCGGAGCCAACCGCGGCACCACTGCCGGCTGATAGTCTGGGGCTGATTGAGACACCGGAGCCGGATGTTACTCCGGAGCCAACCGCGGCACTACCACCGGATGATAGTCTCGGGCTAATTGAGACTCCGGCACCATCCGAGACACCTATGCCGGATGATAGTCTGGGGCTGATTGAGACACCGGAGCCGGATGTTACTCCGGAGCCGACCGCGGCACTACCGCCGGATGATAGTCTGGGGCTGATTGAGACTCCGGAGCAAACTGGGACACCGGAGCTAAGCGATACGCCGGAACCCGGCGAACTGTCGGGGCTCGGTGATACACCGGAACCAGCCGAACTGTCGGACCTAAGCAAGACGCCAGTGGAAGAAAGCGACCTGAGCGCCGCGGACACTGCCATAGCAGGTTCAGGAATCGACGTCCTCGATGAAACCGGCAGCCGTGCGCAGACAACAGATGATACGGTAATAGAGGCCAAGGACACAACGTCTGAAACATCATTGAAAGAGATTGAAGAAGATGTGAACCTGGATAGTTTCGGGAGTGGCTCTGGTCTGCTCGACCTTTCGCTGCAGGCTGACGGTACTTCATTAGGCGGAATTCTCGACGAGATTTACGCACCCGAGGCCGGCGAAGGGCAGCCGCCCGCCGAAGCCGGCTCAGCAGTGGAAGTGGCCGCTGAGGCCGAGCAAATCCTGCCGGCAGAGGAGCTAGCCGCCCCGGAACCGGTCCCGATGGTATCGGCAATAGCTCAAGCGTATGCCGAGCCGGAGCCGGATACGGTAAGCAATACGCTCGGGATTCTGCTGTTCCTGCCCTTGTTGGCCATCGTTTACACAGCGATAGTGGCGGTAACAGGCTTCAGCGATACTATGCCTGCAATTCGCCAAAAGATTCAGGGTTTCATTTGGTACATCGCGGGCGGCGCCGCTGTCGCATCAGTCATGATAGTAGTGTCCGCTTTCATGCTCGGCGGCAAAGGGGCCAAGCCTGCCAAAAAGAAAAAAGCCAAAAAAAGCAGGAAAGGCAAAAAAGCACCACCGCCGGAAGAAGACGACACCGCTTAGAAAATATCTCAAAACGCACACTGCTTCGGCAGGCTTTGGACAGGTTCGGCGCCCTTCGCTTTGCTCAGGACACACTCCGTGAAGGTCCTGGTTGTCTTCCTCTCGGGCCTTTTTGAGCAGCTATTTTGCCCCGCTACCTGGTTTTTTTGGCAGCAGAAAAAGCCCACAATAAGCATTTCAGGCCCGTAATGCCCACTGGGATAGTGCCATCTGATTTTCTTCGGACATTATTCTTTCAACTATTGACAAAATAAGGCTTTAAGTGTATGATAATATGTTAGAGTTTTGTTGCGGAATGTCCGTTTTTTGAAAAGTTGCGGCTATGGACTCTCCAAACGAAAGACCGTCCTGGGAATTCAGCTGGCGTTTTGTCGCCATCTACGTCATTTTAATGCTCGTGGTCATAATTCTTGTAGTGGTCACGTTCCTGACCGACCTTTTCGAGACGTCCGAAGAAGGACAAATCCCACCGGTCGTATGGCTTCTCCTCGCCGGCGTATTTCTAATTGCGATTATAACAACACTCTCAAATATAATCAAAATATTTGACGCACTTCAAGACAATAGTGTAAAGCTGGAAGTAATGACCGAGGCCCTGAAAAAGAACCAGGAGGCACTGACGGAAATCAATCGAAGTACCCATCTCAGCGATGCAGCGAAAGCAATTATATTCCGCGACGGCGACAGACAGGCTCTTAGAGAAGCTGTTCTCGATAGGCTCGAACATAAAGATTTTGGTACAGCCTGCGAAATAATCGAACAAATTTCTCGCCATGCAGAATATAAAGAACTGGCTGAGCAGTTGCAGGCCGAGGTGGATAAGCGCCGCGGTACGACCGAGGTCGAGAGGATGGATGGTACCATAGCCTATATCAAAATGTTATTTGAGAACTATGAGTGGGTCAAGGCAAACGCGGAGATTGAAAGATTAATCAAGACTTATCCCGACCGCGAAGAAGCAAAAGCGATGCGAAAAACACTTATTGCCAAGAAAGAAGAACACAAAAGAGTATTGCTGAACGCCTGGGATGATGCCGTACAACGCCGGGCCACAGACCGCAGCCTCGAGATTCTAAAGGAGCTCGACCTTTACCTGACACCTGAGGAAGCTTTGGCGCTGCAGAAAGCGGCAAGGAACGTATTCAAAGACAAGCTGCACAACCTCGGTGTCCAATTCTCCCTCGCCGTCTCCGGAGAGCAATGGGACAAAGCAATTCAGATAGGCCGGGAAATCATTCGCGATTTCCCAAACAGCAAAATGTCTGCTGAAATCCGTGAAAGAATGGATGTCTTAAAACAAAAAGTCGAATTAAAGCACGGTTAAAAACCGGATACTTCACTTCTATTCGAGAATCGTTCGGCCAATCGCTCATTCATAATTAGGAACAGCCATAAAAGACGTTGGCAGTCCCGAATTTTATATCGTGCACAAACCACCCACCGGCGTTACGACCTCTGCTTCCACCGGCAGGTTCCGCGGTTGATAGTAAAGTTCGGCCAGGTTCTCGATGACCTGCCGGGCGTGTTCATCTTCTGCCACGACCACAACGCAGCCTCCCATTCCGGCGCCGACAAGACCCGCGCCAATTACGCCCGGTGTCGCCAGTGCGATATCGACGAGCATATCCAGTTCGGGCAGGCTGACATTATAGCCGCCGCCCTGCCTCCACAGTTGCGCCCGGCTCATACGCTGCGGATTCCCCGATTCAATATCGCTAATCAGAGCATCGAGCCTTGCATCCGGGAAACTATTGTCGGTCGGCACCCGTTTTCGGCCAACAACTTTTGTCACACGGTCGCCGTTATGGGAGATACTAATCAGCTCGCCGAAAGTCTTCATATCCCCTCCTCGCAGACACTGCACCACCATTTCAGCACGAATACACTCGGCTATCCCATACAGACATATCCGGCGGATGCTATAGCCCTCTTTCGGTTCGTTGTGACTTCTAAACACGCGACGAATCTTTTTCTCGCCCTCCGGAAGGAGTTTCAGAATTTGGGCCCGGCTGACAGAGGCGGGCAGTGATTGTACTATCCGATAGATTTGAATCTCATCGACACCAAGCCTTTGAGGATTGACATCGCGAAGCCGTTCGAGCTTGTCGGCATACTCCGGGAAATTTTTTCGTATGCACATTCCGCCGAATATATACGCAGCGACCCGGCTGTTAAACACATCGCGGGCGCCTGCCTGCTTCTTTGCCTCGATGTTGCTGTGAGCCAGAACAAAGCTATGGCCGGCCGGAAGCGCAGCAGCATCTACCCTCATTGGAAAAGCCGTAATATGGAGGATTTTATCCGGCCTGCCGTGTATAATCGCAGCGTGGTCGCTGCATCCGCCGCGTGTGCCAACATACCATTCGGCAAAACCCCAATGCTCAACGCAAACTCCCCGCTCAATCCGGAGTCCGTTGAGCTGCATCACCGCTTCCGCTGAAGCCATAACCAATGCCGATGATGAAGCAAGACCGGCAGCCCTCGGAACATTGCCGTAAAACATCATATTCATTCCCTTGATCGCCGGAGAAAAACTCCCATCATCTCTCGTATTCAGATGCTGCAAGTACAAGACCGCGGCGCGGACATAATTCGACCAGGTAACCGAGGCATCACCCTTTCGTTTTTCAAACTCAGCGTAACACCAGGAGTCCCAGTCCTTGATCTTTTTCCCCGCTGGCAGACACTCTTTGATGTGAAATTGCTCATCTGCAAACTCGCCGGACTCCACATTTTTGGCCAGCACAAGGTCGTCATCACGCCCCTCGGCCACAAGCCACATGTCCTTGATACAAATCGGGTTGACCGACCCGCCCCGGTGGTCAATGTGAGTGCCTACAAGGTTAACACGACCGGTCGAGCGAACTATGATGACGCTCCGGTCCCCTCCATAAGAGATGCTGAATGCCTCAAGCGTCCGCAAACACATCTCGGCTGCCTGTCTCTTCAATTCTTCATTGTCGCCGTAGATTTGCTCTAATCTTTCGTGAAATTCGCTGTTTGTGTATTTGAGCAGTTCAATCCAAATACCAACTGACCGTGGGCCGGGGTGTTCATCTGTCATAAATCTTCCTCTAAGATGTCGGCTATGATAGTTAAACGAGCAAAAAGAATAGATTCTACTCCGCACAGTAAACTATCCTGCCATTGACTATAGTCGACTCAACCGTCACCTTGAAATTGCCCTGTGAGCCGGTGATGTCGAGCACGCACAAGTCGGCTTTTGCCCCGTCGGCAATTGAGCCGCAGCCCTCTTTATCCAGTCCGGTCAGTGCGCATGGATTTTTTGATAATATCTTTGCGACTGCCACAAGAGCATCCTCGAATCCAAAAGCATTATGCAGGCGATTCCAGATACCCTGCATATCTGTAGTGAGCCAATTGAGCAGGTTGCAAAATCCACGGTCCATTGTCAGGTTGCTGCTGAATAACGTATTGGATTTGCCAACGACCTGGAAATATGTGCCGTCCTCGCTGACTGCCCCACGGATACCACCACTTGTAAACTGCTTGACCTGCGAACCCGCAGCAAACATACAGTCTGTTATCCCGACAATCCTGTCTACACCTTTGCGTTTCAAAATGTCTCTTACGTATGCGGGATTGACATGGCAGCCGTCAAGGATTTGCTCGGCATAGAGTTCGTCGGATTTCAGTGCAGCCTCAATCGCTCCTCCGCCGTGGAATGGCTTGTACGAACCGCCCGTTGGGCCATTGGTCAGGTGGATGAAATATTTAAGCCCCGCTCTGGCTGCCTCTTCAATCTGCTCACAGGTCGCATTGCTGTGTCCGGCTCCGACTATAATATTCTTATCGGTTAAATACTCAATCAACTCGTAGCTGGGCCTGTCAAAGTCAGGTACCACATTTGCCAGCTTGATGGTCCCCTTGTCTTCGATTCTGTCGAAAGAGTCGGCGCAAAACTCAAGCACATAATCCGGATTTTGAGCACCTGCCATCTGAGGATTAAGAAAGCTGCCTTCCAACAGCCCCCCCAATATCTTGGCGCCCGGCTGAGTCTTTGCATTGCTGAGATAACGATATAGCTGAGCATAGCAATGCCTGAGGTTCGCAAGCGGGCTGGCCCAGGTCCCGACATAAAAACCGGTAACACCGAATTTAATAAGTGTATTGCTTAACATCTCAAATCCGTGGTCGTAAGCCGCCGGACTATTATCAAAGGTCTCGGATTTCACGTCATAAAGACCGCTGGTGAACTCAAAGAGGTTGTAGCCGTGAAAATGTATGTCAACAAAACCCGGCACGACATATTTGCCGGTTATATCCACAACCTCGTCACAGCGTTTTTTGTCGCCGGCCAGTTCCACCCTACCATTGCGAAGGATAATATCGGCGAGTTCAACGCCCTGGCCTGTTACCACGAAACCGCCTTTTAGCTGAACTGTTTTCATATTGAAAATAATCATACCTCAATGGTGTGCAAAAACCAAGCCCGAAGATATCTATTGTGGCTCACAGCCCCTTTGCATTATGTAATACGATGTAGAGGGATGATTTTTGCCTTTTGACTTTACAAAAGCTCTCCGCCCCGTTAAAATTTGGCGGCTGAGTTAAGAAATGGCTCAAAAGAGACCAAAAATGGCTGGCAAAATAGTAATTGATACCGAACGGTGCAAAGGCTGCGGCCTGTGTGTAACAGTATGTCCGAAGAATTGCATCGTCATCTCCAAGCAATCCAACAAAAACGGTTACTTCCCTGCCGAGGTAACCAACGCCGATTGCACGGGCTGCTGTTCATGTGCCATCATCTGCCCGGAGGCGATAATCAAGGTCTTTCGTGAGGAGGATGCAGCGGTCGGCAAGCCGAGCAAGAAAAGCAAGCCGGGCCTAATCAAGGAAAAAGCATGAGCCCCGTTAGAAATTCCATTATGAGGAAAAATGAAATGGTTAAGGTCGAAACTTTACCACCTAAACTGATGAAAAAAGGGTTAAAAGAAAAAATACTTAAAATTTGTGAGGGTAATGACATCAGTTTTATGGCTATATTCGGCTCGTTTACCAAAGGGCAAGAAAATAAAAGAAGCGACATTGACATAGCAATAGAGTTTAGTGAAAAAAGTCATAAAGACCTTTTGGACTTACTTCATATAGAGGACAAATTGAGAAGGATATTTGGACGAAAAGTTGACCTTGGAATTTTTAGCGCAATAAAACCACACGTAATAGAAGATGTAAAAAAACAGATGAGAATTATCTATGAAAAAAGATAAGGCGTATCTGAAAGACATGCTGGATGCGATTTCTGATATAGAGGCGTTTATCGGAAACATAAATGGGGCAGAATTTTACAAGAATAAAGAGAAGAAGTATGCGGTGGTCAGAGCGCTTGAAATAATTGGTGAGGCAGCGAAAAATTTAAGCAAAGAATTGAGGGCAAAACATAAAGAAATCCCCTGGAAAGAAATTGGCGGTATGAGGGATAAATTAATCCATTGGTATTTCGGCATAAAATGGGAGCTGGTTTGGGAAACAGTTAAAAATAAGATTCCCGAACTTAAAAACAGCTCTTAAAAATATCGGAAGAACAAAATGGCTGATAAAAAGTATGGTAGGGCAGGAAAAATTTCATTGTCTCTTCCTAAAACTGAATCCGGTGACAAAGCATCCAAGTTCGATAAATATAAGGATGAAAAAGGATTTGCTGCTTTAAGGGGGTGAGGAAAAAATGGACCAACGAATAAAACGCTTGATAAATCAAATAAAGGCACATCTTGTAAAGGTGTATGGGAAAGGAATCAAAAAGGTTATATTATATGGTTCCTATGTAAGGGACGAGACGACGAGGGATTCAGATATTGATATTCTTGTATTGGTCGATGAGTCCCTGAATCCTTTTGAAGTCAGAGAAAGCCTGAGCGACCTTTTGTTTGACATAATTCTTAATGAGGGCGAACTTGTTTCAGTTATAGCGGTTCCCGAAGATTTCTTTGAAAATTACAATTCTCCATTTATGCTGAATGTGAAAAAAGAAGGAGTGGTAGCGTGAATGAGAGGATTCTAATGTGTGGTAATGAGGCGCTGGCGGAGGCAGCCATTATTGCCGGTTGCGATGCTTACTTCGGCTATCCGATTACGCCGCAAAACGAAATCACCGCCTATATGTCTAAACGCATGCCTGAAGAAGACAGGGTCTTTGTCCAGAGCGAAAGTGAGTTGGCCGCAATCAATATGGTCTTCGGTGCTTCGGCCACGGGCAAACGCACTATGACAACCTCATCCAGTCCCGGCATTAGTCTGATGCAGGAAGGAATAAGCTATCTGGCGGGTGCCGAGCTGCCGGCCGTGATAGTCAACGTAATGCGAGGCGGCCCGGGCCTCGGTAACATCGCACCATCGCAAGGCGATTATTTCCAGGCCACCCGCGGCGGCGGACACGGTGATTATCGAACCATCGTGCTGGGGCCTTCCACCGTGCAGGAGCTGGTCGATTGTATGCCGTTGGCTTTCGACCTGGCCGACCAGTATCAAATTCCGGTCGTTGTTCTCGCCGATGGGATACTCGGCCAGATGATGGAGCCGATAGTCCTCGATAAAAAACCGCGGCGCGAACTGCCGCCCAAAGACTGGGCCCTGACCGGAGCAAAAGACAGAGAGCAAAACATTGTCCGTTCATTATGGCTCCCGGAAGGAGCGCTCGAAGAGCACAATTACAAACTGCAGGCCAAATACGAGCAGATACAAAAAGACGAAGTCCTCTGCGAACAATATGCTCTCGACGACGCCGAAATCGTAGTGGTTGCATACGGCGTTGCAGCCAGAATCGTGCGTTCTGCGGTTAACCAGGCAAGAAAAGAAGGCATCAAGGCCGGCTGGATTCGCCCCATCACTCTCTGGCCGTTCCCAACCGAGCAAATAGCCAAAGCCGCCGATGAACTTAGCATCTTTCTCGTCGTGGAAATGAGTATGGGCCAGATGGTCGAAGACGTAAAGCTGGCCGTAGCCGGAAAAACGCCCGTATTATTCTACGGGCGACCCGGCGGCGGAGTGCCGACCGTCAGCCAGGTCCTGGAAAGAATCAAACAACTCACGATACCGCCGAAAAAGCAATGAAAACAATATTTGAGCGAACACCGACTTTGAAGGATTGCCCTACGCATTACTGTCCCGGATGCGGACACGGGATTGCTCATCGATTAATAGCGGAGACAATCGATGAGCTGGGTATACGCGGCCGTACCATCGGCATAGCTCCGGTAGGATGCGCAGTGTTGGCGTACAATTATCTTGATGTCGATATGGTCGAAGTAGCGCATGGCAGAGCACCGGCCGTCGCCACGGGGATGAAAAGGGCCAACCCGGACAAGATAATCTTCTCCTACCAGGGTGATGGGGACCTGGCAGCAATTGGGACCGGCGAAATCATTCACGCCGCCCACAGAGGCGAACAGATAACAGTTATCTTCATCAACAACGCCGTATTTGGAATGACAGGCGGGCAGATGGCGCCGACAACCGTTCTCGGCCAGGTGACAGCCACGACGCAACAGGGACGAGAAGCTGCCAACGAAGGTTACCCGCTGCAAGTATCGGAATTGTTGGAACTTTTGCCGGGCGCAATCTACGTTGAGCGATGCGCGCTCAGCGGCCCAGCCCAAATCCGCAAGGCCAAAAAGGCCGTCAAGCACGCTTTTCAGTTACAGCTCGATGCTGCTCAAGGCCTCTCGCTCGTTGAGCTCCTCTCACCCTGCCCGACATATTGGCGAATGACCCCGGTCAAGGCAATGGAATGGATAGAAAAAGAAATGACAAAGGCTTTCCCTCTGGGCCGACTCAAGGGCTGAAAATGACAACAAATGGTTTTTACGAAGAGATTATAATAGCCGGCTTCGGCGGTCAGGGGATTCTGCTGACTGGAAGACTGCTGGCACAAACGGCGATGAAGCAAGGCCTCGAAGTGACCTATATGCCCTCCTACGGCGCTGAGGTCCGCGGCGGCACCGCAAATTGTATGGTCATCATCGCCGATGAGCCCATCGCCTCACCACTCGTCGACAGGCCTGATTCGCTGATTGTAATGAACAAGGCCTCGCTGAACAAATTTGCCCCACGCCTCAAAAACGGCGGCCTGCTGATTATGAACAGTTCTCTGATTGACACTAAGCCGAAATTAGATGATTCAATTGAGATTATTGCTGTCCCCGTCGATGAAATAGCAGTCGAATTAGGAGAAAAGAGAGCCGCTAATATGGTAGCCATAGGCGCGTACTTGCAAAAGCGGGGCAGCCTAAGCCCCGATGCGGCGGCTGCTTGTTTAGCCGAGACAATAGCAAAGCGGCATCACAAAACATTGCCGGTCAACACCGAGGCCCTCCACCGCGGCGCTGAATTCACAAAAGATAATGAATAGCGGATAGAAACCGAAGAGTCCGCTCCGGCAAAAAAGAAAACTAAACGCTATGAAAAACCAAGGCATGGAAAGCGGTGTTTGGGGCCGGCTAAACGGTAGTCGGCGGCCTCCGTTTACTTTGCGTATGGCGCCGATGATAGACATGATATTTCTGCTGCTGATATTCTTTTTTGTAGCGGCCAAGTGGAGGCCGGCCGAAGATTTCCTGCCGTTCCAGCTATCCGCCGCACAGGCCCAGAACATTACGATAGGAAGGCCTGAGCCTCTGATAATATACATTTCGGCAGCGCAGACCGGCTGCAAGGTCCGGATAGGCGAGCTTCACACAGTCCGGATAGAAAACGAAACAATAGAAGCAAATTTAGCTGTATTGATGGGGGAAATGAATAATTGCCTGCTTACCCAGAAAAGATTCGCCGCCGACCCGATAGAAATTGTCTGCTCGCCCGAAGTAAAATGGGACCATCTGGCAAAAATATATAATATGTTTTTCGGAGCGGGACTTACCGATATCACATTCCGAATGACGGAGTAGCCCTGATGGGTAGCTCGAATAGATGTACCCTTAAAACAGAAACTTTTTTTCATATTGCATTTTTCCTTTCGTACCTTCTGGCGGATTCCGCCAATGCAATCCCGACCGCTGAGGATATTAACAG
>DUZJ01000084.1 GCA_013349615.1 Planctomycetota bacterium
GGCTTTTTGGAAATTGGGTTTGTTTTGCATAAAATGAGCGATTTGTAGTGCGCTCTCTACAGTTGTAGAGGGGAAATTAGTGAAAAGTGAGCTAAAGTGCCTAAAGTGAGCTAAAGTTTGATTATCGATTCTCGTATATCGTATATCGTATTGCGTATGTCGTAATGGATTCCCGCCTGCGCGGGAATGACAGGTGTGACGGGAGGCTGTCGATTTTGGGGCGTTTGGGCGGTTTGGGAGGTTTTTGGCTTCTGTGGCCATTATAAGTTATCCTATGTTTACTACTCAGTATCATTTTTATATGTTTGATAGATATTATACAATAGTAAATGTTAGATGTCAAGTAAAAAGTTTTATTAGACGCGGATTTTGTTTTTTTACCACGAAGGCACGAAGGGCACGAAGAGAAATTAGACAGGATAACAGGATTTACAGAGATTTCATTTTTGCCAGCCGGTGCGGACTTGGCAGCAGCTTTCTCGATACAAGCATCTGCAAAGCCTGCGGCCAGCGTCCGCTGGGCCATCGGGGATAGCCCGCATAAGAATATGCAGGCCGGCAAAAGAAGGATTCTTGTTAGACGCAGATTGACGCGGATTTGTTAATTCTGTCTTTCTTAGCAAAAACACCAAAAAGAACTTTTTTTCGACCGCCCGCCTGGCCATGCAAGTCTGCGGCAGGGGGTCTTTGGCCGGGGATTTTTGTTGTAAACCCCAGTTAGAAAGTAAACATTCACCTTCGTCTTCATACTTCTAACGGGTCAAGCAGCAGGGAAAAGGGCTGTGGATTCTTGGAAAGAAACTATTTGCTCTTTTTCTCAACCACAATGAGATCTTCATTTTGGTAGGTATATTCCTTATTCAGAATTTTGTCTATAAACTTGTCGCCGTTTTGCAAGCCGAGATTTTTGTAAGTAAAAGTTTCTTCTGGAATGGCCTGGTTTAATTTCAAATTAGTATAAATGCATTCTCTTTCATTATCGAGAACCGCATTTTCTCCTTTAAAAGTTTGAGTCATTGTTCTTGTTGGCAGATAGACACCATTAATTGCCTCATATTCCCAAGTCACCTTATTGTACAATTTACCGTCCGCAGTACGTGTTTCACTCAATGTAATATTAAAACCCTTATCGCTGTTAAATATCATTGTCGTAAATACAAATTCTCCAGGATTTTTTTGGGGGGATGGAATTTCCATTCGATATTCAGTTGTGGTTCCACCCACACGTTCTTCTATACGCAAGGACTGCCCATCAATACGAAATTCGCCATGTTTTTCAATATAATCAATTAGGAAAAGAAAAGAGCCGCGGAATGCCCTTCCATCTATTGCCTCAATTCTCGGGTCAAAAATATCTTTTCTGTATGTTGGACGGCTTTCTTTGAAAGCTCTTTTTTCTTTAACAGCTTTGCGAGTTATAATTACATCTTTACGCTTTATGAAAGGAACGTTAGTAATCCGATATTCAGGGGTAGCAATTGTTGTAGTACTGCCAACAATCCTTTTTGTACCAAGTACTCTTCCGCTATCCGGGTCTATGTATCTCAGTGGACTTCGATAAAACTTCTTATCAAAAAACAATCCCTTTTCAGAATTCACAGCAAATTCAACTGTACTTTCACTCAATCTTTTTACTTTCTTGGGGACTTGTCCTACGCCATCTGTTTTATTCTTAAACACGCGCTCCAACACACGCTCTGCTTCAGTTCCTTCATATATTATCCCTATTGCAGCATCTACTTTTCCCTGCCATATCTTAATTTTATCGTAATTACTCTGTGTTTCATTAGATATCATCGTTAAGATACCAGACATCCGGTCAGGAGGGACCGGCTGAAAGTTTTTTTCAGAATTATTCCCCAAACCTTCAACAACAGCAAAGTTTAATAAGGTAAGCAGGACAACTGTACAAAGTTTTGTTTTGTTCAATATCTTTTTTTTCATCGTTATTACTCCTTACCAACAAGAACTTTTTGTAATTCGTTTCAAGTCACTCAAATGTCTTTAATATTTTAATGTAAAAAGTACTCCTTCAAAAGTAATCTTATCTATTCCGGCCAAGCCTCAGTGGGGCAGTCGCCTTGAGATTCATACGTTGGGAGTCCAGCTTCAAACGAGTTAACACAAGTGTAGCAACCGGGACCGGGAACGTCCAGGTTAATTTGACAACTGGACGGCCAAGGTATACCTCTACCCATTGTCAAGACAAAAACTTGGGTTTTTTAAGGTGGACTCATCACCATGTGTTGAAGCAGTTGGAACGGAGGGAGCCCGAAGGGCGACCGGAGTGCCAACTGCTACGCCGTACACCTCGGCTGGGGTGCGGTAGCCCAAAGCCTGGTGTAATCGCCGATTATTATAAAGTTCAAAATACCGGCCAAGGTTATACCTTGCCTCAGCCACCGTTTGATAGTCCCGCAGATAAACCTCCTCTACTTTCACTGTTCGCCATAAACGCTCTGAAAAAATAACCAAGGAATCCGGCTTTTTAAAAACAGATTTCTGGTTAATTGTTTTGATGGAGAGGATCGCTCATAAGCTGTGAGTGTTGACGAGGGAGAGGTGAGAAGGGAAAAGGCAAAGAGAAAAAAGTTTATTCCGTCCAATGAAGGCCGGATTCCGGGAAACAGGAAGTGGGTATCAGGGGGACAGGGGGCAGGTCATATAAATGATTAAGGATTCCGTCCAAGTAAGGCCGGATCTTCGATATTGATGATTGATTATTGTTGGAGATTAGTGCGCCTTAGTAAGGAATATCGAATATCGAACAAGGAATAACGAATGATGAAGTTGAGAAGGTAGAAGTCAGTGTGGGCACCCCGGGTCAAAGACGGGGTGAAACAAATCTTGACCCCCAGCGAAGCTGGGGGCTAAACGAGACGGAGGCGACGAAAGACGTCGCGGTTTTTACATAATAAAAAGTGGGGGGTAATCGATATTGAAGCGAGGTTAAAAACACACTTGTAAAGTGATGTGTGATGTGTATAATAGTGGATATTGTGGTCTAAACGATGTTTAGGCCGAAAGGGAAAGAGCAATTCCCGGAGCAAATGTGCATTTGAAGTTGAAACCACTCAGTTAGGAGGAAAACCTTTATGAACGACATTACTAACAAAAGCACATCTCGTCGCGAGTTTTTGAAGAATACCGGTCGGATAGCCGCAGCTTCGGCCCTGGCGACGAGTATCGGTCCGCGCGTTTACGCAGCGGAGAACAATACTATCAAGGTGGCCCTGGTTGGCTGTGGCGGCCGGGGTACGGGTGCAGCATCGAATGCCCTGTCCGTTAAGAACGGGCCGATGAAACTTGTCGCCATGGGTGACGTCTTCGAAAACCGCCTTAACAGCAGCTACAAGAGTTTGAAGAAAAATCACGGCAACCAGGTGGATGTACCCACTGGTCGCCGTTTCATCGGCTTCGACGCTTACAAACATGCGATGGATTGTCTGAGTCCGGGCGATGTTGCTATCTTTACAACGCCTCCGGCATTCCGCTGGGTTCATTTCACGTACGCCGTCAAGAAGAGACTCAATGTTTTTATGGAAAAGCCTGTTACAGTGGACGGCCCGACGAGTCGGCGGATGTTCAGGCTCGCCAAAGAGGCAACAGCGAAGAACCTCAAAGTGGGAGTTGGATTGATGTCGCGTCACAGCCGGGCGCTCGAGCAACTTTATAAACGCATCCAGGACGGCGAAATCGGCGACATCGTTTTGCAGCGCGGCTACCGGATGCATGGGCCGGCCGCATTCTTCCGCTCGCTGCCCAAGCCGCCCGGTATCAGCGACCTGCTTTACCAAATACAGCGGTTCCACAGTTTCATCTGGGCCAGCGGCGGTAATTTCAGCGACTTTAACATCCACATCATCGACCATCTGTGCTGGATGAAGAACGCCTGGCCGGTCAAGGCCCAGGCTTTGGGCGGTCGCCATTATCGGAAGAGTCCCGAAGGCATCACTTACGTGGACCAGAATTTCGATACGTATTCGGTGGAATACACATACGCCGACGGCAGCAAATTCTTCCTGGATGGGCGCTGCATAAACGGTTGCGAAAACATCTACTCCAGCTACGCGCATGGCAGCAAAGGGATGGCGATCGTCTCAAAGAGCGGTGACTGTGGAATGCCCTCGAGCACTTACAAGGGCCAGAATACGGAGCGCTCGAACATGCTCTGGCAATCCAAAGTCAAGCGGGAGGAGCAGAATCCTTATCAAAACGAATGGAACGACCTGATGGACGCCATTCGCAATGACAAGCCCTACAACGAAACCGAGACCGGCGTCCAGACCAGCCTCGTGACGAGCCTTGGCCGCATGGCCGCGCACACAGGCCAGGAAATCACCTACGATGAAATCCTCAACTGCGACCACGAGATGGCGCCCGGCCTGGACAAGCTGACGATGGATTCTCCTGCGCCTCTGCAGGCCGACGCCGACGGCAGATATCCCGTTCCGCAGCCGGGCATCATTAAAAAGCGGGAATACTGAGGTTTCGTTAGGTACGCGTGGATTGTCATTTTGTCCGGATATTTGTCCGGCTTCAGATGTTGTGTTTTCTGTAAGTTACGGAAAGTGATGGGCGGGCAGGAGGAATCTGTATGCAGGCAACGGTCAAACAAATTCTGATAGCGCTTATGAAACAACGAGAATTGCGGGCATTATTCTTTTTTGCGGCTCTTTCGGTTTTATCTATGCAGTTGGTTTCGTTCTCTGCAATCCGGCACTTTGCCGGAGCCGACAATGCCTTTTATGTTTCGCCTGGCGGGAACGATGGGGCGTCCGGCAGCAGTGGCGTTAAGGCGTTTGCCACTCTCCATCGAGCAAGGGATGCCATCCGCGAACTGAAGAAGACTACAGGACTGCCTGAGGGAGGCATCACCGTGTGGATTCGCGGCGGTGAATACTACCTGGAGCAGGGCTTTGAATTGACGTCCGAGGATTCGGGCACAGCCGAGGCACCGATTGTTTATCGAGCTATGCCGGGCGAGCGGGTCCGCATTATCGGAGGCCTGGAGGTGAGCGGCCGGCAGAAGGTACGGGACCAGGCCATACTTGACCGGCTTGCCCCGGCCGCCCGCGGGCAGGTTTATCAGGTTGACTTGAGAGCGCAGGGCATAGACGACTTCGGGCAACTCCGGTCACGAGGCTTTGGTCGCGGGACATCGCCTGCCGCCCTGGAACTGTTCTTCCAGGACAAACCAATGAACCTCGCCCGCTGGCCCAATGATAGCTTTGTAAAAATCGCCGGCTTTACCGAGGCCAAAGATGACGGTCACGGTCGCAGGCTTGGCGAACTAAGCGGAGGCTTTAACTACGATGGCGACCGCCCTAATCGCTGGAAAGATACCAACGACATTTGGGTCCACGGATACTGGGCCTACGACTGGGCGAATTCATACGAACATATTGCTCATATTGACATTAAGAAGCGTCATATCAAGACCAGCCCGCCATACGGTAACTACGGCTTTCGCACCGGAGGGCGATTCTATTTCCTCAATGTCCTGGAAGAACTGGACAAGCCGGGCGAGTGGTATCTGGACAGCAAAAGCGGCATCCTATATTTTTGGCCGCCGGCGCCAATAGAGCAGGGTAGAAGCCTGGTTTCAATTTTGGAAGAGCCGATGGTCCATCTAAACAGCACCTCATATATTACAATTAGAGGCCTGGCGATAGAGTGCGCTCGCGGTGTCGGCGTTCGGATTTCAGGCGGAAGCAACAATCATGTTATTGATTGCACTTTGTGTAATCTTGGAAATTACGGCGTTACGGTCAACGGCGGCAAGGACCACAGCGTAGTAGGTTGTGAAATCTACCAAACGGGCGA
This sequence comes from Planctomycetota bacterium, assembly GCA_013349615.1. Lineage (GTDB taxonomy): Bacteria > Planctomycetota > Phycisphaerae > Sedimentisphaerales > Anaerobacaceae > CS2-K091. The sequence continues at coordinate 5,827 of DUZJ01000084.1, forward strand.
TGGCGGAATCTCTTTGAGAGGAGGAGACCGCAGGACACTGACTCCAGCAAATCACTTCGCTTACAACAACCACATCCACCACGTGGCCCGGTGGTCCAGATGCTATGTGCCTGCGATTTCGATGTCAGGCGTGGGGAGCCGCATTTCCAACAATCTTATCCATGACCATCCTCATTGCGCCATTCTTTTCGGAGGGAATGACCACCTTATCGAGCTCAACGAAATCCATCACGTTTGTCTTGAGACCGGCGATGTTGGCGCTATCTACACGGGCAGGGACTACACGTTCCGCGGCAATATCATACGCCACAACTTCATTCATCATACCGGCGGAGTTGGTATGGGCTCCATGGGCATCTATATGGATGACTGCGTCAGCGGCACGCAAATCTACGGCAACGTTCTGTGGAAGCTTCATCGAGCGGTGTTTCTCGGCGGCGGACGTGACTTCAAGGTCGAGAACAACATCTTCATCGACTGCGACCCGGCGGTCGATATCGACGGCCGAGGTTTGAGCAAATCGCCCGTATGGCACAACATGGTTTACAAGACGATGAAAGAGCGGCTGGAGAGGATGAACTGGAAGCAGCCGCCCTACAGCACACGCTATCCGGAACTGGCTGACCTGCAAAAGTACTATGCCAGGGACGACGGCCTGCCGCCGGGCAATATCCTTGTTGCACGCAATATCTGTGTTGGCGAAAAATGGCTGACAATCCGTTGGGGCGCAACTAAAGATATGGTTACCGTCCGGGACAATCTCGTCTGCCAAGAGGCATCCCTTTCGGGAGAAGGCGCCCCGCATTTTGTCGACGCGGCGAGTGGAGATTTCCGCCTCAAAGACGATTCACCAGCCTTCGAACTCGGCTTCAAACGGATTCCTTTTGAGCAGATTGGTCTTGTGAAAAATACAAACAAGGCCGAAGAGACGGTCATCGGTTCTACGGCTAAAGGGCCAAAAGACAATTCGCTTTACGCCGGCTGGGCCTCTGTGGATATTACTCCCAAAAAGCCCGTGGTCGTAATAGGACAGCTACACAAGCGGATTGCAAGGACCACTGTCGACCCCCTGACGGCAACCGTGCTGGCGCTGGAAAGCCGCGGCAGGGGGGCAAACAATGAGCAGGCCATAATGGTTTCTTGCGACGTAATATTTATCCGGAAGGCAATCCAGCAGCGCATTAGAGACCTGGTGAAACAGCAAATTCCCGATTTTGATGTCCGTAAACTGCTTCTAAATGCTACCCATACTCACACTGCCCCCGGCTTCATCGACAATACGTTCAAAGGCCTTTATGACGTCAGCAAGGATAAAGGTGTTATGAAGGCATCCGAATACGGCGATTTCTTTGTGGAACGAATTGCCGAGGCTGTAGTCGGCGCCTGGCAAAACCGCAAACCTGCCGGCATGAGCTGGGCGCTCGGTCACGCCGTGGTTGGAATGAACCGGCGGGCACACTATTTTGACGGCTCGTCCGTTATGTATGGGAACACGAACGCAGAGAACTTCTCAAATATCGAGGGCTCTGAAGACCATGCGGTCGAGATGCTGTTCTTCTGGGGAGCCGAGGAGAAACTAACAGGCATCGTAATCAATATCGCCTGTACCTCCCAGGAGACGGAAAATTTAAGTGAGATATCAGCCGATTTCTGGCACGATGTCAGAGAAGAGCTTAGACAACGATATTCCGAGGACCTGTTTATCTTTCCGCAGTGCGCTCCCTCCGGAGACCTGTCGCCGCATCTGCTCTTTCGCAAAAAGGCGGACGAGATTATGCTGAAAAGAAGAGGTATATCCCGTCGGCAGGAGATAGCCCGGCGCATCGCCAATGCGGTTGATGACGTATTCCCATTGGCCAGGGTGGACATCAAGTGGCAGCCGTCGTTCAGACATAAAGTAGTGGATTTGGACCTGCCTGAGAATGAGCCTGCCATTTTGCCCTTTTACGAAACCGATTCGCACAAGGGCATAGAATTTCATGTGATTCGCCTGGGAGATATTGCTATAGCGACCAATCCGTTCGAATTGTATATTGATTACGGCGTCCGTATGAAGGCCCGCAGCAAGGCGGTCTTAACGTTACTGGTGCAATTGTCCTGTCAGAATAACGGGTATCTGCCGACCGAAAAGGCCGTCAGTGGCGGCGGCTACAGCGCCGACAAATTCGTTGTCGGGCCGAAAGGGGGACAAATTCTCGTTAATGAAACTGTCAAGACAATCAATGAATTGTGGTAGTTTATATTTTATTACGTTAATTCTGTCAGAAGGTGGGAGAATGTGATATGGGCAAAGAACAAATCGATGTAACTGTCGAACAAAACTGCTGCGACAAGCAGTTTCCAGACGCGAAATGTGAATGTAGCAAGATCAATCGCCGGGATTTTATGGCATTGGCCGCAAGCGGCGCCGCGGGTGTGGTATTGGATGGCACCGTACTGCCGGTCATAGCCGGCCCCTTTGAAGAAAACGAATACCTTAAAACCATTCCTTTCGACAAGAAACTCAATCCCCAATGGCTCGCTTCGCTCGCCGCCCGCGGCAAACGTACAGTAGTTACCGACCCTGCTGCGTTGCAGCATATAGGTATGCCGATTGGCGGATTGTTCACTGGAACCCTCTATCTCGGCGGTGACGGCAAATTATGGCTCTGGGACATCTTTAACCGTGTTGTCGAAGGAATCCTGCCCCGACAGGTGAAATATAAGGGACAATCGCTGCGGATGCGCGAGGGCGCGAACTACGTATCTCCCGCCCCGCCGAAATCCCCGCTCGAGCAGGGCTTTGCTCTACGAATCGATGGCAAAGTCCGTCCGTTGGATAGGACCGGCTTTTCGGATATTTCGTTCGATGGCCGGTATCCAATCGGCCGCGTGACGTACAGAGATAAAGGCTGTCCCGTCCGCGTTGAACTGGAAGCGTACTCGCCCTTTATCCCGCTTAATACAGACGATTCGTCCCTCCCGGCCACAGTAATGAGCTACACCCTCAAGAACGAATCCGGCAAAACGGTCACGGTGGAAATAAGCGGCTGGCTGGAGAACGCCATTTGTCTCTACCACCGCGACGGGGCTTCCGGTGTTCGCCGAAATCGTGTGTTGCGCGGGAAAGAGATGACGTTTCTATCCTGCACCGCTGAGCCGATTATCGATGGTCCCCCGACTGCTCGGCCTGATATATTATTTGAAGATTTCGAGAAAGAGAATTACGAAGGATGGGCCGCGACCGGTACGGCTTTCGGTGACTCGCCTGTCAAAATGGCGGATATGCCCGGCTACCAGGGCGACGTCGCCGGCAAAGGCAAGCGCGTGGTCAACACGCACAATGTCCGGCAGGGTGAAGATGTCCGCGGCGGCGACCGGCACGTCGGGACGCTTACCAGCAAGCCTTTTGTCATCCGGCGAAAGTATATCAATTTCCTCATCGGCGGGGGCGCCCACAAAGGTAAAACCTGCCTGAATTTGCTCATTGACGGCAAGGTAGTGAACTCCACGACCGGCCGGGACAACAATCAAATGAATCCGGGCAGCTTCACCGTAACGCAATGGGAGGGCAAACAGGCCCAAATCCAGATTGTGGACAAGGAGACGGGCGGCTGGGGCAACGTCGGCGTGGACCACATTGTTTTTTCCGACCAGCCAGAAAAAGCGTTTGTTCTAAATGAGCTGCACGATTTCGGCACGATGGGATTGGCCTTGCTCGACAGCAGTTCTCAGGATATGGCCTCGGCTTCGATATCCAGGCCCGGCCAGTTGCAAGAATGTGTTGACGAGGCGAGCAGGCCATTAAGTAAGGGCGGTTCGCGAACCGCCCCTACTGGTTCTGTCGGCAGAAGAATTTCGTTAAGGCCCGGCCAGGAGCAGACCGTTACCTTTGTCGTCACCTGGCATTTCCCGAATTTATCGGTGGCCGGGATGAACAATGTCGGCCGGTATTATGCAAGCCGTTTCTCCAATGCCCAAGCCGTGGCTCAGTACGTGGCCGGTAACTTCAAACGGCTCAGCACGTCCACCCGGTTGTGGTGTGATACATGGTATGACTCATCCCTGCCGTATTGGTTCCTCGACCGAACGATGGCCAACACGACCACTCTGGCCACCAGCACCTGCCACCGCTTTAAGGACGGGCGCTTCTGGGCATGGGAGGGTGTCGGCTGCTGCCACGGCACATGCACGCACGTCTGGCACTACGCCCAGGCGGTAGGGCGGCTCTTTCCGGAGATAGAACGCAATCATCGTGAGCACGTAGATTTCGGGATAGCGCTTCACGCAGACGGCGGCATCGGTCATAGGGCCAACCTGCTGAGCAGCTCTCACCCTGCCGACGATGGACAGTGCGGTCGCATACTGGGTGTGTACCGGGAACATCAAATGACCGCCGATTATGCCTTCCTGAAGCGCATGTGGCCGAAGGTCAAAAAGGCCATCAAATATATGACCGACCGTGACGGCAATGACGACGGTATTGTTGAAGGCCCGCAACCCAACACACTTGATGCCGCGTGGTTCGGTAAGATTTCGTTTTTGGCTTCGCTTTATCTGGCAGCCCTGCGGGCGGGCGAGGCCATGGCTGTCGAAATGGGGGACACTGACTTCGCCCAACGCTGCAGGAATATTGCCGAACGGGGTCGCCGGAACATTCTGAAGCTCTACAATGGCGAATACTTTTACCAGATTGAAGACCCCAATCACCTTAATGCAATCGGCATCGGCAAAGGCTGTTACATCGACCAGGTTTTCGGCCAGAGCTGGGCCTTCCAGGTAGGTCTCGGCCGACTGTTCGACGAAAAGAAAATCAAGAGCGCTCTGCATGCCTTGTGGAGATATAATTTTGTGCCGGATGTCGGCCCCTTCCGCGAGAAGTTCAAGCGGGGCCGATGGTACGCTATGGCCGGTGATGCCGGCTTGCTTATGTGCACGTGGCCAAAGGGCGGCTTGCGGGAGGACTTCAAGAAACACTGGCAGTACATGTACTTCAACGAGTGCATGAGCGGTTTTGAATGGCAGGTGGCTTCGCACATGATTTGGGAAGGGGAGAAAAGCCAGGGTTTGGCAATCGCCCGCGCCATCCACGACCGCTACAATGCTGCTCTGCGTAATCCTTATAACGAAATCGAGTGCTCCGACCATTACGCCCGTGCCATGGCCAGCTATGGCGCCTTTATCGCTGCCTGTGGTTACGAATATCATGGCCCCAAAGGGTATCTGGGCTTTGCCCCTCGGATAAGTCCGGAGAACTTTAAGGCCGCCTTTATCACTGCCCAGGGGTGGGGAAGCTTCATGCAGAAAATCTCAGCACACAGCCAAACACAGCAAATCGAGCTTAATCAGGGAAACCTTAAACTAAACGAAATGCAGTTTGAATTGGCCCCGGATGTAACAGCCGCACATGTTACCGCTAAGCTGAATGGTCAGGATGTTCGGCTTCGCTATCAGCTCGACGAGCGCCGGCTGCGTATATTCTTTCGAAATCCCGTAATCCTGGCCAGGGGTGACAGTCTATCGATTAAGACGAGTGCGGAAGTTTAGCAATGGCTTTTGATAACAACAGAAAAACGCATAGCGAACAAGCTCATTCGAGCTACAGTTGTGCCTCGGTCGGCTTCAGAACTTTTGTACGGATGGTTCGCGAACCGCCCCTACTGTTATGCCTGGCCAGGAGCCGGTCAATCAGGTCTCGTCGGTAGCTGAGAGTTCTATATAGTGCCATCCGGCTGCCGTTCTTATGGAGGTCGGGATTGTAGAACTCCCATACCATCTCGCCCTGCGGCGTAACTTCAAAGAACCGTCCGGGGTCGGATTCGGCAATCAAGGTATTGCCGTTGGGCAGCCTCACGTTCGAGCCTCTTGCACGAGAGAAAAAGTGTTTTGGCGGGTCGGCCTTATACTCCCACATAATTTTCTCTGTAACAGGGTCAAGTTCCACAATCCGCGTATATCCCCTCACCTGAGTTGACCTGTTGGAGCCGTTGTCGTAGATGAGCAGGTGCCCGTTTGGAAGCATGGTCGGCATGTGCGGCCCAAAGAGCTCTCCCGGTCCCCAGGCCCAAATGACTTTTCCCGTTTGCCTGTCGATGACTCCGATGGTGTCGATGTGCCGTCCGCAGAAAAGAAGGTTGCCCGTTTTGAATCGCTGGTCTTTTTTCGCCGCAGGCCCTCCGGGTAGTACCTCGATAGTGTTAATGTGGGGCCAATCTGAGAAGAGTGTCGATGGTGGTATCTGCAATGGTACGTGCCGAGCGATTTCCTTAGCGTGTTCTTCAACTTTCCACTCCCAAACCACCTTATTTCCAGGTGTCAGCTCGACCAGGATGTCACAGGTGAGCCTGCCGGAATTTGGCCAGGGATTAGGCAACGGCCGCCGGGACACGACCAGCGTGTTGCCGTTGGACAAACGAGCAAAATCGTGGTGGGCCCTGAGTTTGGCCTTCCAGACGAGCTTGCTGTTCCAGTCCAGCTCCAGTATCATTACATCCTTGATGATAGCAACGAGATGACCGTTGGGCAGCATTTCGGCCAGGTGCCAAGTATGACCCTGCGGATACGACCACTGGTGGACCTGGCGTCCGTCCAGGTCAATAATATGGGCGGCTTCGGTACCTCGGCTTGAATAGAGCCTGTAGCTGTCATCGCACTTGTCCCGTTTCAGAAGGGTAACTCCCGCCCGTTTTTTGGCCCTGGGGGGTATATCATCAGCCGTTGCAACCTGACAAAACATACAGCACGCAAATATCGATAGACCCACATCCAGAGCTACGACACGACTGATTCTTCTCGCCAACTTTATTTTACTTCTTTTGTTCATTTACCTTTCTCTCGTTGAACTATTCAATCTTGCGCAAACTGCGTACAGACTCTAACCTCCACAATAGTAGTCGAAATGGTCAACACGTGCAAGTCCTTAATCCCTCTCACAAACGCGCCTATTCACAAACCGTATATGGAGGTTCTTATTTGACTTCTGTTTCCTTCTTTATTATTATCGGCTTAAACTTCAAAAATATATGGTCAGGAGTATCGATGAAACTGCCGAGACTTCCATTATATACCAGGATATTAATAGGATTGTTGGCGGGTGTTGTTTTTGGCATATTGGCTAATCAGCTGGGATTTTCAGATTTTGTTTTCAACTATATCAAACCCGTAGGTTCGGCATTTATTAGATTAATTAGTATGGTTGTTGTGCCTCTGGTCTTTGCTTCTTTATTGGTCGGAACGGCCAGTCTCAATGACATCAGGAAGCTCGGCCGGATTGGCGTCAAAACCTTAGCTTATTATTTGTGTACAACAATTATTGCAATCAGCATCGGCCTGTTCTTAGCCAATACTCTCAGGCCTGGAGCGGGTCTTCCGGAGGAAGCGCGGAAAAAGCTGGTCCAAAGTAGCAGCGAAGAAGGTGTACAAATCGAGACGACGCTGAAGAAACCAAAAATAAAAGATATCTTCTTGAATATTATCCCAACAAATCCCATTAAAGCATTTGTGGAAGGCAACATGCTGCAGATTATATTCCTTGCTTTAATGGGCGGAATTTGCCTCAGTTTAATCCCCTCGGAACGAAGTCAACCGGTCATAAACTTCTTCGAGGGTGTTAATGAGGTTGTGATTAGGATTGTACACATCATTATGAAGATTGCACCCTACGGTGTGTTCGCCCTGATTTCAGCGGTAACTGCTGATTTTGGACTTGGTATTTTGCTTATTCTTCTTAAGTACTCCGCAGTAGTGATTGTCGGACTTATTCTTCATGTTACCATTGTATATTCTTCGGCGATAAAGATATTCAGTAAGCAAAAAATCGGGACTTTTTTCAGAGGCATTCGTCCCGCCCAACTGATTGCCTTTAGCTCTGCATCGAGCTCGGCCACTTTGCCTGTAACCATGGAATGTACTGAAAGAAATTTAGGTGTCTCCAGGCAAATTGCCAGCTTTGCACTGCCGTTGGGAGCTACCATAAATATGGATGGCACGGCCCTTTACCAGGGAGTATCCACCGTCTTTATTACTCAGGTATATGGATTGAGCCTTACCCCGGCACAGCAACTGACTATAGTTCTCACTGCTTTATTGGCTTCCATTGGTACCGCCGGCACGCCGGCAGCAGGGGTGATTACGTTGGCAATTGTGTTAAAAAGTGTTGGTGTGCCATTAGAAGGTATAGGCATCATTCTTGGTGTGGAACGTATACTGGATATGTGCCGAAGCGTAGTAAACGTTACAGGTGATGCCTCCTGTGCCGTGGTCGTGGCTTCGACCGAAGGCCAACTGTAAGGGCAACCCTCTGTGGTTGCCCTGGGCAGGCACGCGGCCTGCCCCTACGAATTTGATAAGGAAATAAATATGGTTGTAAAGAAATCATTCGTCGGAATATTATCCGTTGTCGCTTTGTCTGTGCTGAGCTACATATTCCTGATACCGACAGCACCGTGCGAGGGATGTTTTTCAATAGTGGCAGGCAAGGATGCTTCGGTAGATGGATATGTGATTATGGCCCACAACGAGGATGACACTGGCCCTCAAATTGTAAATCATCACAAAATCCCACGCAGAAAACACTCACCCGGAGAAAAAGTGAGGCTGCGAAATGGAGGCCAATTAAATCAGGTCGAGCAAACCTGGGCTTATATGTGGTCGGAAATGCCGGGAATGCTTTTCTCCGACAGTTATATCAACGAATGGGGCGTCAGTATCACATCCGACAATTGCCCTTCGCGAGAGGATAAGCCGCAAATCACCGATGGTGGAATAGGCTATATGCTGCGGCGTCTGGTGGCTGAGCGGGCCAGGACAGCGCGCGAAGGTGTCTTATTAGCTGGAAGACTGGTTGAGCGCTTCGGCTACATCGACTCCGGCCGAACATACTTCATCTGTGACGGCGACGAAGGGTGGCTTTTCTGCGTCGTCAATGGAAAGCACTGGCTGGCTAAACGGGTCCCGGATAATCAAGTGGCAATGATAGCCAATACATTTACGGTACACCAGGTTGACCTGTCGGACAGGGACAACTTCCTCGCCTCGAAGGATATCGTCAAATATGCTGTTTCAAGGGATTGGTACAAACCCGAAGAAGACGGACCATTTGATTTTGCCAGGGTCTATGCAAATCCCGAATCAGCTTCGAGTTTGTCCAACATCGGCCGACAGTGGAGCGGTCTGAGCTATGTTTTAGCCAAGCCGATTGCGTTCGGGCCGAACCTGCCCTTCTCTATTGTGCCGCGACGAAAAGTGGGCGTAGCTCGGATAATGCAGATTCTGCGTCACGACTATGAGGCACAGAAACTACCATCCGCGTTGCTGACAGAGAATATGGCCAAAACTGCTTGCGCGATTTGCAGAGGCAGCACGCAGACCAGCTTTGTTGTGCAGTTGCGCAGGAACTTCCCTCTGGATATCGGCATCGTCTACTGGGTATGCCTTGCCCCGCCCCGTACTTCATTTTATATTCCTTTTCACTTTGGCATTTCTGAATTCGGCGCAGGTTTTTGCTCAAAATCAGAAAGACCATCGGCGGTTTTCTATAATGAAAAAGTCGACGGTACTTTCCGGGCCGAGCCGCTCCAGGCTTTTTGGACGTTCTCCAACTTTTATAACAAAGTTCAAGACGCTTCTGCCAAGACGATTACAAGGATAAAAGCTCAGGCTGAGCAAATCGAGAAAAATGCTCTTAGCCTGCAGAAGCCGGTTGAAGAAGCTGCCTATCGGCTATACGCGAAAGATAAAACGACAGCAATGCAAATATTGGCCAATTATTCTAATTGGCTCTACTTGTCCTCGATGGAAGCTATGGATAGAGTGTTATCAAAGAAGTAGCATAATGGCCGGGTCTGTGGCTGGAAGAAAATGCTATTGCCTATTGACTCAGAGTCTTATCCGGCAGCAAGCTGCCTGACAGAAAACACTACAACACAGAGATGTGATATCTGCGATTTATGCGATTTTTACCACTTCCTAAACGCTGAAATCAGAGGCATTTGCGGGGAAATTTCATAATCTCTCGCGCGCTGAAAACGGCTGCCGTGTGCTTACGGTCTCGACGGGGGCTTCGTAATGCGCCCAGCCCCTCCTTTTCCAGACTTTAGGAGGGGCGGGGTACGCAAAATTTTACAAAAATTTTACATTTATTTGTCAACCGATAAGCTACTATAGCTGTCTATACTTGTAGATGGAGTATTTGGCCTTAATGGTGAACACTGACAAAAGCTTACTCGACGCCCATATTAAGGGCGATACGACGGCGTTCGCAGAGCTTGTACGCCGATACGGAGACAGTTTGCTGGGATATTTGACGCGAATGACAGGCAGTAGAGAACAGGCAGAAGATTTGTTTCAAGAGACCTTCAAACGTGTTCATGAAAAAGCCGATACGTTTCGGGGCAGTCGAATTAAGAGCTGGCTGTTTGCAATCGCGACAAATGTGGCTATCGACGGTTCGAGAAGGCGCAGCCGATTGCAAGTTGTATCGCTGAATCAAAAACTCGATTGTGCCGACGGTAGCTGCGAAGAGCTGGGGGCCGTCACTGTGGCCCGGAATTCGCCCGAACCCTCACAAGAGGTGGTAAGAGTCGAGCAGAAAGAACAAGTTCGCCAGACCCTTGAGACGTTGCCGGCAAGGCAGCGGGCGACGCTTGTTCTGGCCTATTATCAGCAGCTAAGTTATGCCGAAGTGGCGAAAGTTATGGATTGTTCTGTTGGGACGGTAAAGACACAAATGTACAGGGCGCTTA
>DUZJ01000085.1 GCA_013349615.1 Planctomycetota bacterium
GGGATCGCTGAATACCTGAAAGTCGGCAAAATCCTCAATCAGATAGGGAGTTATTTCCGACCCATCTCCACCCCCCATATTACCCCCGACAGCATAAAGTCGGCTGCTGAGTATGATTAATGTCAGAACTAAAAACACTACATGTCTCATCTTTAATCTCCTTAAGTAATTTTCATTCACCCCAAGTGTTTTGTTGACAAATAACTTTTGCGTGTAGACTCCTTTGGAAAGATGTCAATCACCCTGAAAGCTGATTTTGTTCAAACTTCACTTATTATTCTAACCACTCCGCTCAAAAAAACAAAAAAAAAGTTTTTTTGTAATACCTTTTTTCTCCCCAAAGGTTTTAGGTCGGCTACGGTTAAAATCTTTTATTTCAGATTTTTTGGATTGGCGCACCTACAACCACAGTACAACCAAGGAGGCCGTTATCTACCAATCTTCAAAAAAGTTAATTTTGTAAGTGCTTGCTTATCAATGGCTTATTAAAAACAGAAAAATTTGTAAACGTTTTCAATGTACGTTGCTTTTGAGCACAAACTTGCGGTCCCATTTTTCTTTCCCCACATTGATTGGCATGTCGTAATTGGGCCTCGTGCTCCAGAAAGGAGCTGAAAGGAATGGCAAAAGCAAAGGACGTTATCACATAAATCAAAAAGGCCACCCGGCAAAGATTCTCCGCAGATGAGAATATCCGCATCGTCCTTGAAGGCCTGAGGGGCGAAACATCCATATCAGGCAGGAAACACTATGTACACGTAAGCACGCAATATGCTTCTCTGACTGCAAAGCGTTTACGGTCGGACGAATCATTCTGACCGGGACTGCGCGGCATCGAGCTTATTCGACAACCAGCTCGATTCCACAAACGACCGTCTCGACGCCCTCAATCTTCGAATCCAGCGATATGTCCACGCTGTCAGATGCCTGCACGCCGGAGAACTCCTTGACAATCCCGATATTGGGCGCGCCTGCTTCTTTGACAATATCGAAGTCCTCCATGACCGTGTTGCCCTGGATTGCGACATCAAAAACACGTTGCCCTTCGCTCATTCTATCGGGCTCGGCGAAATGTAGGCGGATTGTATATCGCCTCTGATTAGGATCTGCGAGCGGGTCCGGCTCAGAGACAGCGGATTCAGCCTTCTTCTTGCCGGAGGCAGTCAGCTTGATGTTGATGCTCGTGATGCCCTTTGCGCCCGAGGCCTCGACCCATTCGAGAACACCTTTGTGTATTCGCGACGAATGCGATCTGAACCATTTCGGCTTCATCGGGGCGATGGTCATCTTCACAGCCGGCGAGGGCCCGCCAACGCTGGGATAGTCCAACCAGAGCGTGCCGTTGCCCGCCTTTCTATCGCCCGGCGCACCGAAGTTGATCCCGAGCCTGCGGATCGACATGTCGCCTGCCTTGATGGGATTGAACGTCCACATCTCGACCTCCGGCATGTGGACCAACGCCAGAGAGGTCTGGTTCTGATAGCTGCACGTGCAGGTCCTGGTGTATTCGGGTGCGTTCAAGACGCCGTTGGCTACGATGAGATTGGTCGTGCAGCCGGACCTGAATCCACCGAAATTGCCTGTCCCGCTGTCGTTTGCCAGGTCGAAATAACCGGCCGCCGCGGAGCGAAACGTCAGCAGGTTCCTGCTCGCCACGGCAGTATTGCAGCCGTGGTTGCGGGAGTACTCCCACGCAACCGGCTCGCCTGTAAGCGGGTGTTTGCGCATGAGCCGTTCGCCGGTCAGAAGGTTGTAGGCGGCCTCCTGGGTGACGATCCTTTCTCCGTGAAGCATGCACGGGCCACTGTAGTCAATAGCATTGTCCCACAGGGGCTCGCCCGTTTTGCCCCGGTAAATCGCCATTCTGTCGCCCGGTTCGGGCACCATGTCGCGGGACTTTCGATGCGCCTGCAGCAGGACATCATACTCCTCGGAATATCCGAGCCAGCTTCCGAACACGTCCTCCGTCTTCTCCCAGACGACCGAGCCGTCACGCACATCAAGCGACAGCAGTCGGGCGGCCGATTTCATCTTGACCTTTCGCTCGGTCGTCACCTTTGCGAGGTAGGGCGGCAGTCCGTCGAGGCAGAAGATTCGACCCTCGCCGGCTGCTATGCAATTGTGGATGAAGCCAATATTTGCATCAACGGCCCAGCGGACCTCGCCCGTGTGGCGATTCATAACAACCAGCCTCTTGCTCGCATATTTGTCGAAGAACCTTGCAAAGCCATCCAGCTTCTTGTTGTTGCTTCCGAGCAGGTCGAGGTACCTGGCGAAATCGGCCCCGGCAAACAGATGGTCGCCGTAAACGCCGATATACGCCCAGTTCGCCGGCGCCTTACCGTCCCGGGCCGGAAGTGAGAAGACGTCGACTTGCCCGCCTGTCGCCGCATCGAGGACCAGGCATTTCGCCCCGTCTATGATGTAGACTTTGTCTTGCGTCGCTATGAAGTTGGTCCCGCGACTGTTGGCTCCCGGGATATGAAGCTGGTTGTAAGACAGAACTCTGTGATTGCTGTTGTACGATGCATCGTAGTACACTCCGAACGTGTTGGGATTCTTCAGTTCCCTTTTCCAGAGCACCCGGCCCGTATAGACGTCGCGTGCACTTATCGAATCGATGCCTTCGATGAAAAGCCTTCCTCCGATGACCTGCTCCGGCGGGCCGTGACCGTGCCTTGGAAGGACATCGGTGAACTCGGAATCATCCCCGAACCACAGCAGGCCCAACGGCACCCTGAGCTCGTCTTTCGAGACCAGGGTATTGGCGGCGTCGCCATACTGGCCCACCCAGTCGCCCGAGCCGGGCAAGGGGCCCTGGCGGCGCAGCACAACAGCCCCGGCCCTGGCGATAATCCTGCTGCCGGCAAGGTCGAGACCCGATATTCGCCGGGCAGCGGATTTTGCTTTTCTGCCTGCTGCTGAAAGCCACGCGGTTCCGCCATAGGGCCTCAGCGAACGATAAACCTTTTCGACGTATTCCTTTGCTCTATCGAGGTTTCCCGAGTCGAAGTCCTCGGCCACAATCAGATTCGCCAGGTACGGGGGCAACCGCAGCGACGAAATCTCACCCGGGAGAATGGAGATGCGCCGGCCGGGGACGCCTGCCTCATCCATTTCCCGCCGCAGCGAGTCAACAGCATCCGCGTCGCGTTCGACAGCTATGATATGAAAGTCGGATTCGGCCAACATCGCCTTTGCCAGACTGCCGTCGCCTACGCCCAACAGCAGGCAGTACCCTTCCTTTGTCCCGGCGACTCTGAGTATTCGTCTTACTCTGCGGCGATCCTTACGAGGTACCTGCAGGGCCGACTTCCCGCCTTCGCCGTGCCATCTCGTTTCCATTTCCTCGCCGCCGAAACAATAGAGCAGCCCGTCTTCGGTGACGACAAAGAGCTTGTCGTCGCCCGCCAGCATACTCCATACCTTGCCTTTGATTCGGTAGCTCCAGGACACCCTGGCCTTGCCGTCCTTTTGTCCCGGCGCGCCGGGCTCAATCGCTGCAATGTTTCCCTGGCTGTTGCTGCCGTACAACCGCGTGCCGGCCTTGATGTGTATCTTTTCAATCGCCGTCCCGAATTTGGCCTTCCACAGGGCCTTCGCCTTTATCTCGGGCTCGCCCTTCTTCCTTTCGGCCTTGGCGACCTCCTCGGGCAGGTATGCAACGATATTTCCGTCATTATCAAACGCCACAATTGCATCTTCAGCCGTTACCTGCACGGCCGTCTTGACGAGCCCTTCGCCGTCGCGAAGCCGGTACATGATGCTGTTGTTGAAGAAAAAGTCCTTCCAGAGGCTGACGTCATAGCCGCCTACGTACTTACCCATGCCCCTGTCGGACAGCCGATAGTAGAGCAATTCGCCCGTTCCTCTGTCATAGCACGCGGGCGTTGTCCTGCTCGGTATCAGAAGCCTGTCCTGCGTCGCAGCAAGATACCCCTGCGGCGCGACCCCGCCGAATGCAGGGCTGTTGTGCTGATGCGTCATGTATGTTGAGCCGCTGCCGCTGTTCTCCCAGACAATATCGCCTGTCTCGGCGCAGATAGAGTAGATAAAGACCCCCATAAAAGGCCAGATGCCTGCGGCGCAGTATATCTTGTCGTCAAAGACTACCGGCGCACCCCGCGCAGGCCAGGTCGAAATGAGGCGGCCGTTGCCCAGTATCCGCGCATCCGACGGCCCCAGCCGAATCTTCCATTTCAACCCGCCGTCCGCCGCCGTCAGGCAGTAGAGATATCCGTCATCACTAACGAAGAATATCCTGTCCTTCCAGGCGACTGGTGCGAATCTGATTGGGCCGTCGCAGTAGAACCGCCAGATTTGCCGGCCGGTGTCGGTATCATACGCCGTGACTCTGTCGCTGACCATGGAGGGGACGAAGATGAGTTTGCCCATCACAACGGGCTCGTAGGAACGGTCGAACCGGAGCTTGTATTGCTCCTCGGGCCATGCCGGCGCCGGCCGATGCATCTGCCGTACCCACTGCAAATGCAGCTGACTCGGCAGCGAGTGCGAGGTTGCAGCGCTTCGGGTGGCATCATGGCGCCACATGGGCCAGTCGGCTTCGCTGCTCGTTTCTACGGCGGCCAAAGGACGTGAACAGGGCAAGAGAAGAAGAACCAGCAATACCCAATAGAAACCCGACGGTGCGGCGGTCTCAGTATTCTTCCCGGTAATCGGCGACTTTTTCATTTATGATTTCCCATTTGTCTTCATGAACAGTACTCCTCCACCCTGCAGTACGTCATTTTACCTGATTGACCTGGTCTATTTCAATACCCTTTTATAGCACCGTATAAATATAGTCGTCGATTCTGACCAATTACTTCATTGAATTATTGATTCCTTGCATGCGGTTCAGAACCTCCGGGCCCAAAGTCGGCGCACGAAGCACCCACGAAATACGGGCCTGTTTTTGCTATTATTACAAATTCCTATACTATAAATTTATTCAATATTAAAAGGGCACAAGGAATTATTCCTTTTCGGTAGTAAACACGGACTCATATATAAATCTTTTATAAATCTTTGCATTTTCGTAGCTAACGTGCTCCGAAGATTCAAAACGCTCTGCCGGTAAGCAAGCCTTCCACAGTATTCCATCCACGACTTGCGTCGAACTTGCATTACGAATTGGGCGACACATCTACCGATTCACGTTGTGCGGCAATTGGCCGGCCACAGTAACATCCGAACCACGCAGAAGTCCCACCTGAGCGTACACGAAGAAGACATCTGACAATTTACTATTTACTATTGACTATTTACTATTGTCCCAAATTCATAACTGCCGTTTCCATTTTCAATTGTCAATATTCAATTGTCAATACCGTGGGCTTTCCCAGCCAGTACGACAAACAAGGGGAATTCGCAGGATGTTGCGGATAAATGACTTACAAAACTATCCCCGGTGCGACTCGAACGCACAACCTCTGGCTCCGGAGGCCAACGCTCTATCCAATTGAGCTACGGGGACCAAAATCCATAATGTTCTACCCCCTTTACTACGCCAAAACAGCAAACATGTCAAGAACATAACCACCTGTATTGACCGATACTTGCAGTTTTATTGGAATTTTGCACGTAAAAATTCGGCCTATTTATGGTACAATATGTATATATGGCCCTGAGAGATTCGCAAAAAGAGGGTGGTAACAAAATGCTTGGAATTCGTGGATATTTTCGGCTGATTGTACTAATAATGCTTTGTGCTGAGCCGGTCCTCGCCATCACACTCTCCGAGCTTGCTCCCGATTTTTCCCTCAAGGCTCTTGATGGCCGAAACGTCAGGCCAAGCGCCTTGCGAGGCCAAAATGTTCTTTTTCTATTTGGCGCTACTTCATGCCCACACTGCGATGCCGCCCTGCCAATCCTGGACAATCTGTCCCAGGTCCTTGATGATGAACTGAAAATATTCTTTATTGCCGTACGCGAAAACACCGACCAGGTTGCCGATTTCTTCGCAGACAAGGCTCCCGCATACGACATACTCGTTGACGAAACCGGCGTTATCAGCACCCATTACGGAATTAAACGAGTCCCCACTTGTGTATTCATTGACGAGCAGGGCCTGGTTCAGTATATCGGCCGGCCAAACGAGCATGTAATCTGGCGCCTGTTGTCCGGGGAACGCCCGGTCTATCCTGAAGCTCTCGACAATAAATTGCCGGCCTCTGCCCGACTGTGGCACGGGCTTCCAGCCCGTGAAAACACGGCCAGGATGGCCGCGCCACGCACTAACCGCTTCATCGTCGAGCTTGACGAAGAGCCACCGGTTCTAAAAAAACTTTCCAAAGCCGCCCTAAAGTCACGCCGCGCACAATACGACAAGGCAGCCAAACGTATCGGCGGGCGTATCATCCATAACTACGGCAGGTTGAAAAACAAAATCGTCATCGAAATAGCCCTTGACAAGACCGAAAGACTCAAGGAGCTGCCGCGTTTCAAAAGTTTCAAGCAAGACCGCCGGGTATACGCCCTGCTGGAAGATTCCGCATACCAGATCAATGCCGATTATGCCTGGGATAATGCAATCACCGGCCAGGGTGTTAATGTCTGTGTTGTCGACACCGGCATTGATTACACCCATCCGGACCTGGTCGGCAAGCTAATCGCTCAATTCAATTTCACCAACTACACTGAAGATGCAATGGATGACCACGGCCATGGCACTCACTGTGCCGGCATCATCGCCTCAGAAGGACTGCTGTACCGCGGCGTCAGCCACGACGTAGCGCTGATGAGCGCAAAAGTGCTCGACTACACCGGCAATGGTTATGCGTCCGATGTTATTCTCGGCATCAATTGGTGTGTCGAACAGGGAGCTGACATCATCAGCCTGAGCCTCGGTGAAGGTCTCTATAGCGGAACTTGTGACTTCGACGACATGGCCCAGGCAGTAAACAACGCTGTTGATCCCTGTGGCGTAATCGTCGTCTGCGCAGCAGGTAATGACGGTGATTCCACCGCCATGGTCTCACCGGCATGTGCATCAAAGGCCATCGCTGTCGGTGCCGTTGACAAGCTCGACAACATTGCCTCATACTCTGACGGCGGCTCCGAACTTGACCTTGTCGCTCCCGGTGGAGATATGCTCGGAGGAACCAATTTTCCTGAAATCGCTTCCACGTTCAGCACCCTCGTGGCCAACAATCCTCTCTATTGTCTCTACCTTATCGGCCAGGATTGCTATGACAACTATTTTGTCGTCGACGGAACACGCTATATTCGGGCTGTGGGAACATCTATGGCCGCCCCGCATGTTGCTGGGGCCGCGGCATTGTTATTGGAGGTAAATTCGTATCTAACTCCTGACCAGATTAAAACCATCCTCGAAGAAAACGCTGATGATTTCGGCAGCCCAGGCTGGGACAACATCTACGGCTGGGGCAGAATCAACATCGAAAAGGCCCTCGAAAATATACCGTCCGCACCAGCCGAGCTAAGTGTCAATATTACAGAACCAAATAGCACAGAGACTTTTATGGTTGGCCGCGAGTTCAAGCTGGCCACCGAGGTCGACTGCTTCGGAGGCGACGGCTGTGGTGAGGTACTCGTCTATGCACAGTTCTGCGAAGGCTATGACTGCAATGACTTTGTCGATATTAACTCCACAACAATTATGTCCACAATAGATGACAATCCAAACGAACTCGGCATTCTAAGTGGCTACACGGTCGACACCGACGCGGGCATTATCTTTGACGCGCAGACTATGCTCGATATCTCGGAACAGGCCTACGCAAAATCCATCAATCCGAGCAGCTCTATGGTCGGCTCAACATTGCCGGCCCAATATAACACAGGTGACCTTGAACCCCGAGACGGCATCGGCGCCATCGGTGAAGACGCAATGGAAATCTATGAATTCGAAATCCCGCAGGGAGTCGTCAGCCGCATCAAAGTACGATTGGAGCACTGGATGGTTATTCATTTGGACCCCCCCGATGCAGGCTGGTATCTATACACATCCAATGCGAACGGGGAAAGCCTCAATCGTATCGGTGACGATTGCATTCCCATCGACGGAGGCGGCGGTTACCCTCCGCCGCCCGACTGCTGGTTCATTTCCGACGACCCTGAGGTGCTGGAGGACCTCAACGCCGGCGGCAACAATTACATCAAGCTCATCTCTCACAACGTCAACGAGGAGAACCCGTACACCCAGGACTGGCTGACTTTCAACGACATCGAGGTCATCATTGAATACGAAATTGACCCAAATAACGACGAGGTTTACGAATACTATGTTCAGTTCGACTTAAACGACATCGACGTCTCCGACGAGCTGACTGCCGCCCGCCTGAAAATCAACGTTACACAAGGTGCCGAGAGCTGCATCGCTGACCTCTATCTCGTCGATAATACGCTCCTACCAACAGACTCGGCCCAGGCGATGCACGAAGCCAACGACCCCAGCTATTCCAGTCTGCCAAATCCAATAAAGAGCTTTAGCTGTGAAAACACTGGAACCATAAGCTTAAACGTCAAGGCAGCTATTGATGAAGCCTTGTTCGCAGGCCAGATTGTCTCTGCATTCCAGATTAAGCAGCGCAACAACAACTACTTGTTCACCATTGATGCCAATGACAGCCTGAATCCGCCGATACTCACTATCTCACAAAAAGTCCAGCAGGTTCCGGGTGAACAGCCACCTGATGGCCAGCCTCTTGAGGACCCCAACAACGGACCACGCCGGCTCACCTACGACACCGTAGTTATTAAAGACGTCAACGACCATACTTATGTTAAGCACGATAATCCAGCCTCCGCTGAGATTGGTGCCCAGTTCGCATCAGAGTACAACACAGGCGACCTCGAACCACGAGATGGTATCGGCGCCATCGGACAAGACGCTCAGGAACTCTACGAATTCGATATTCCGACAGGTGTGGTCAAGACTTTGAAAGTCAGAATGGAAAATTACCTGGTAATGCACTTTGACTACCCACCCTTCGCCGGCTGGTACGTCTATACATCCAACCCGGATGGTGATAACCTCCATCTCGTCGGTGACTGCGTCCCTGCTGAGGGAGGTGGTGGCGAGCCTGCACCGCCGGATTGTTGGTTCGTTTCAAGTGACCCGGCCGTTCTGGCAGACCTTGACCCCGGCGCGACCAGCCACATTAAGCTGGTTTCCCACGACGTCGGCGAGTTCGACTGGCTCACTTTCAACGACATTGAGGTCATCGTCGAATACCAAGTCGACCCCAACAATGACAACATAAACAGATACTATGTCAAGTTCGACATCTCGGGGCTTGGCAGTGATGCCAAGATTGACTCAGCAACACTCAATCTCCACGTCAACGAGCCGAACGTAGATGCAGTGGCGGAAATCAGCCTCGTAGACAGCACTTACGACCCCTGCACCGGCGCCTACACTATTTACCACGCCCAGGATGCTCCTTATTCCAGCCTGCCCAATCCCATAAAGAGTTTTGCCTGCAACACAGCCGGTCTCAGGCAGGTAAATGTCAAAGCCGCTCTTGAGGATGCCGTGGCAGGCGATGTCGATGATATGGCATTTCTTATTACAGAGCAAAATGAGGACGCTCTCTTCACTATTGATGCCAACGGAAATCCAAATCCACCATCGCTGAATGTCTACCTGAAATCGGACATCAGCAGCGGTCTCGCCCGGTGGAATATTCTTCCCAATGCGAATGGGCAGTTCACACTGCGCGTCAAGGCAGGCAACAACGTAGGTCTAACCAGCATCTCCGATACAATGGTTATCGATGTTGACGACCCCAATCTGCCGGTCATAAACAGCATCGACTGCATGATAAACTCCATCTGGCAGGACTGCCGAATGGCTCAATATGGTGATAATCTGCAACAGATTAGAATCGATGCCACCGACCTACAGGAAACACCGGATGTATGGCTGAAGCTAAGGAATATCCCTGACAACCACAACTTCGTGGATAACCAGGTAACATACAGTGCAGGCTATTTCACATATAACACCAATCTGACCATCGCCGACTCAGGCCAGTGGCAAATCCAGGTCAAAGCCAGCGACTCCGACAACAACCTTGACACAGAAACAATCACCTGGAACATACCCTGGGGTAATCTCAACAGCTACCTTATCAGCCCCACCTCCGACATAACCGTACCCAAGAGCGGCAGCTTTACTGTCGAAGCCGGTGTCCAGTGCCTCGACGCCGAATGTCCCGACGTAAACATTGGCCTTAGCCTGAATAAACCAAAAGAATTGATATACGATGACTACACCGCCGAAGACTACGGAGACATCGGCTCCACCGATGGCTACTTAGCTGTCAGGTTCACACCCACCAGCTATCCGGCTCATCTTAAAACCGCTCGGTTCTATATCTGGGACAAAACCGCCTATCCCTTCGAGCTGAACGTCTGGGACGACAACGGCAAGGATATGTTTGGAATTGAGGACGGCTCCCCGGGAGATATGTTGATTACCCCTATGATTGTGGACCCCATAGTGGCTTCCAGTGCGGTCCCAAATATGGACCCAAATGTAGCCTGGTTCGATGTCGACCTCTCCGAACACAACATAACTATCAACACCGGCGATTTCTACATAGGCTGGCGCCAGCTCCAGGGAACCAAAAACAACCAGGTCGGCTTTGACATGGAAGGCGTCCCCTATTACCCCTATGTACGTAGCTGGGGCTACCTGCCGTCACTTGGTTGGTTCAACCTTGACGAATACTGCCAGTGGTGCGATCCCGTTTGGTTCCCCGAATTCTGTGAGTATTGCGGCAACCTGATGATTCGTGCCATAATGTCAGAGCAGGGAACTTACTCCGGCGACCTTCCAAAAACCGTTGGCCCCGCCGTTTTATACACAACGGACGACCATCCCAAACCCTGTCCAAATCCGGATATGGACCCCGGCCAAAGCAGTCAAGTCACTCTTACGGTTCACGCCGTCGGCCCGGTCGGCCAGTACACTAAATTCCACGCTGTCTCTGCCAATAATTACAGCGCCGATAGTGCCGGCCCAATAAAAGTCACCATCACCGAACCACTGACCCCCTGTGATGGGGCTAACCTCGACGCCGTCTACCCCGTCGATTACGGCGATATCCGCGTACTCGCCGGCCAATGGTTGCGGACCGCACCGCCTCTCTGCGCCGACATTGACAACGACCAGTCCGTAAACTTGCGAGACCTGGCACTTATCGCTAACTATTGGCTCCAAAACTGCGATTAAACACCGGATTAATAAGCTCACTCAAAAACATCGCAATAAGCCCGGCATTTATTTGACATATCCGCACTTGAACAATATGATTATGCAATTACTTTGCAGAGACTGCCAATGAGAATCCTGATTGACTTTGTATATTTGTTGGCCGCGTTAGCATACAGCCCTATTATTATATATCGGGCCATCAGGCACAAACGCTACCGGACAGGCTGGGCACAGCGGTTTGGCAAAATTACGCGCAAGGACCGCGCCCTAAAAAAATGCATCTGGCTCCACGCCGTCAGCGTAGGCGAGGTCAATGCTGCCAGGACAATCATCGAAGAGCTTGAAATTAGGTTCCCGGATTTCGAAATCGTAATCAGCACCACCACCGATACCGGCTTCGCCCGTGCAAACGCCCTGTTTGGCGAAAATCTGCATGTGTTTTACTTTCCTTTTGATTTGTCCTGGGTAATGCGCCGTGCCTTCCACAAAATTCGACCGGCAATCTGTCTCCTGATGGAACAGGAAGTCTGGCCTAACTTCGTTCATTTAGCACAGCAGTTGGAGGTCCCTGTTGTTGTAGTCAACGGCCGAATAAGCGACAAAAGTTTTGCCAGATACAAAAAAGTAAAGACCATCGCCAAAATGATATGGCAAAAAGTAACTTTAGTTCTCGCCCAGACGGATGAATACGCTCAGCGTTTCATTACGATAGGCGCCCCCGCCGAAAAGGTAATCGTTACCGGCTCACTAAAATACGATACCGCCCAAACAGAAGATAAAGTCGAAGGCGCAGATGCCCTCGCGGCCCAGCTCGATATTTCCTGTCATTGCGAGCCCGAACAAAGTGAGGGCGTGGCAATCTCAAAGCCAACCGAAGAGATTGCTTCGGTCGCTCCGCTCCCTCGCAATGACGCCATTGAAGGTGAAAGACTATGGGTCGCAGGCGCCACCGGCCCGGGCGAGGAAAAAATCATTCTCGATGTCTTCACAAACCTAACTGCCCAACAGCAGTTTAACAACCTGCGGCTGGTAATAGTCCCAAGAAAACCCGAAAGATTTGATGAAGTGGCACAACTCATTGAAGATGCCGGCTTCGATTTTGTCCGTTACAGCACCATCAAAAATACTGACGCCGAGTGTCCTGAAAAAACTCCTGTAATTCTTGGTGATACTATGGGTGACTTGCGAAAATTTTATTCACTTGCGACTATAATCTTCGTCGGCCGCTCCCTCGTTCCAATGGGCGGCTCCGATATGATGGAAGCCGCCGCTCTCGGCAAATGCACCCTCTTTGGCCCGCACGCATTCAATTTCAGACAAACCGTTGATGCACTTATTGAAGATGAAGGCGCCATTATGGTAAAGGATGAACAGGAATTGCTTCAGACCATGCAAAAATGCCTTAGCGAACCGGACTTCGCCCAAAAAATCGCCCGCAGCGGCCGGCAGGTCATCAGAAAAAACCAGGGCGCAACCACCAAAACAATAGAACAAATCGCAATATTCCTCAAATCTGCTTAAAAAACTCCGACGGCTGCAATATTTTTTACTTGCAGGTCAGTTGGAAGCGCGGTATAATCACTTTAGTTAAATTTGCAAAAAGGAGGAAAATGTGTAGGCCATTAAATTACGTATGGCTGATTTTGGCGGTAACTCTGATACCTTCGCCGTCAATGGCTGCCGTCTATCTTAACTGTACGGACTTGGGCAACGGCGTAATTGAACTCAGCTACGACTTCTCAGAAGAACCCGTGCGGGTAAGAGCTTTTGCTCTCGATATCAGCGTCAGTAGCGGCATTATCACCTCCATAGGAAACCTTAACCAGCACTATTGGATTTATCCGGGTTCTATTAAAATCGATCCCTGGGGAGAGCTGGAAGACCTGGGCATACCTGTAGCGCCATCATCCGGGCCGGGCGCACTGCCAGGGCTTGGTACATCTGGTATGACCATCGAAATGGGCTCGCTCTATGTCGGCGAGCCTAATGCTCCACCCCCTACCGGAATTCTTCTTACGTTTACCATTTCCGCCGCCTGTAACATAACTATTGAGGGAAATGCCGCGCGGGGAGGCGTAGTCTTCGAAGAGCCGGAACATAGTGCAACCCTTTATGCCCCTGGTTTACAAGGGGCCCTGCCGCCTGAGTCCGGGGAATATGGTGGCGGCAACGGCACAGTGGCTGCTCCGTTCTTGATTTTCAATGCCGAGCAATTCAATACAATCGCACTAAATCCAGGCGACCTCTACAAGCACTTCAAGCTCATGGCCGATATCGACCTCGGCTGCTATACCGGCACGCAATTCAACATCATCGGAACCCATTTCAGCGACGCCTTTAGAGGAACTTTTGATGGCAATGGTCGCAAGATTTACAATTTTACTTACAACTCCCCCGATGCGAATTATGTCGGCCTTTTCGGCTACGTTGACGGAGATAACACAGAGATTAAGGATTTAGATTTGATCGATCCCAATGTCAATGCCGGAACAGGCACTAAAGTCGGTTCTCTGGTTGGCTACTTGCGGAGGGGAACGGTGTCCCGTTGCTCTGCACAGGGAGGCAGCGTCGCCGGCGGTAGCTCCGTGGGTGGCCTTGTCGGACGCAACTACACAGCCTCGATGGGAAACTGCTTTGCAAGCACTGATGTTTTTGGAGATGCAAACCTGGGTGGTCTGGTCGGAAGGACTTATGTCGAGCTTTCGAACTGCTACTCAACAGGCAGCGTTTCACAATATGCCGACCTTGCCGGCGGACTGGCTGGATTTAATCACGGAAATATCTCGGCCTCTTTCTGGGATACTCAGACCAGTAACCAGCCGGACGGCGTAGGAGGAACTGGAGACGCAGCAGTAACCGATATTACGGGCAAGCCCACCACAGAGATGAAAACCAAAAGCACATTCACCAGTGCCGGCTGGGATTTCAAGGGCGAGAGCATAAATGGGACCGAGGACATTTGGACGATTTCTGAGCCAAATACATACCCGGTGCTTGTACGCGGGAGAATCACAGGAGATTTCGTCGGCCTCGACGGTGTAAATATGGCTGATTTCGCATTTTTTGCCGGTTACTGGGGCCATAACGGTTGCGGCGACTGTGGCGGCACCGACCTTACCAGTGATGGAAATGTTGATGAGAATGATTTGAAGAAGTTCGCCGAAAACTGGCTGGCTGGTATCCAATAGATTCAATGAAATGAACACTGCCGGCCAAACCATCACTATTTCAACTTTTTAATCACTGCTTCGATATGCCCCGGCCCCGCAGCAGCCGCCAAAACCTTCGGTCCTTGGCTTTTACGTCAGTTTTGGGATAAGACTCTCAGCGTGGGCGACAAATTTTTGTGTCTCTTCCAGCCAGCCGCTCACATCCTCAGCCTTGAACCTCGCAAAGTCTGCGTAGTCGCCTTTTAGTCGGCTATCGAACAGTATATCGAAATGTCCCCCTAATTCTTTCGGAATCAGACCTGTCTTTACGAACTCGCGATGCATCAATGAACGCAGGTATCCATGTTTACTTGTAGAAAAATTTCTGGTCAACAATAAGGCTGAGACCGCATAGAAGCAGGCATAATAAAGACGATTCACGTACAGGTTTATGTGTTCTGCCTCAAACAAAATTTTAGCCTCATCAATAGCCTCGTGCGCACGCTTCATACGATAGGCAACTAAAGCTTTTTCCTCTTCGGTCATAAAAGTATTCCCTCGCGGTCGATGTTCTTATGAAACGGCATAGCCCGGTAAAGCGGTGAGTCCCACTGTAGTTTGCTGTAGGTAATCAATGTCAGTACCTCGCATGTCTCCAGCTCTAATGGGTACACGTTGTCATGTATTTTCTCCTCAAGGGGCATATTAACCGGCCCGTTTACTATTATCAGAATATCATAGTCCGAGTATTTATCGGCATCGCCACGGGCGCGGGACCCGTACAAAATCACATCCGCATCCGGAACAACCTGCCTGATAGCTCTTTTACATCGCCGCAGAAGTTCAACGTCCGCGGTGCTGCTTTTCCACGAATCAATAGATATCATTTTCCACCTGTGCTCTAAAATAGTTGCAAGGATTTTTTACCGTCCCCTATATTAACAAAATTATGACATAATTACCACGATATATTCGTAGCTTGACAGGCACTATTGCTATTGTGGCCTCAAACAATCTGCGGGCATCATTTCAGCGTTCTTGCCACCGCTTCGATATGCCCCGGCCCCGTCCCGCAGCAGCCGCCGATGATGGTTACGCCGGCTGAATGTATCTTCTCCGCCGCCGCCGCAAAATCTTCAGGCGATACTTTATAGACCGCTTTGTCACCAACCAGCTCCGGCCTGCCGGCATTAGGCTCTGCATAAATTAACACATCCTTCTCTGAAGCCTTTACTGCCGCGACGTACTTTCCCGCAAGCTCTATGTACTCTTCGAGTGACATCGTCCCGCAATTAAAACCAACCGCGTCAACACCGAGTGAAGTTATTGTTGAAACTGCCGCTTCAACATCTACCCCCATCATCGTTCGGTAATCTCTGCCAGCCCTGTCAAAAGACATTGACGCAAACACGGGCAAATCACCGCTGACTGATTTTACCGCCTCAATTGCGATTGCCACTTCATCAAGTGCCGTCATTGTCTCAATGATAAAACCGTCCACCCCCCCTGCCAAAAGCGCTTTCGCCTGTTCGGCAAAAGCTGATTTTAATTCGTCCTGCTTCAAGCTCCCCAAAGGCTCTAAAAAATCACCGCTTGGCCCAATATCACCTAAGACATACTTTTTCTCCCCCGCTGCCCGCCGGGCTATCTCAGCGCCTCCAGTGTTTATCCTGGCAACTTCTTCAGCTAAACCGTGCCGGCCCAAAGCATACCTGTTCGCCCCGAATGTATTGGTAAGGACCGCATCGCTGCCAGCTTCAAAGTACGCCCGGTGAATATCAAAAACAATATCAGGCGAATCGATATTTACGTTGTCATTGCATGTGCCTGCTTCAATCCCACGAGCAATCAGTTCAGTTCCCATCGCCCCATCCAACAGAAACAGGCCCTGCTTTATTCTCTCTTTCAGA
>DUZJ01000086.1 GCA_013349615.1 Planctomycetota bacterium
GCTCTGTTGCCGCAAGGCTAATAATCCGCGATTGTCGGTGGCTACGTACCACCTTGTCGCATAAGCTTTATCGGCTTATGACGACCTTTACAATCACAGGGCCGGTCGTTCCATATTTTCTACATTCTGCCACCCGTCGTGGGATAACCAAATGGTAAAAACCCCCAAGCAGGCTTGGGGGCTAAACGACTAAACAACCCCGCCCACCCATCCTTCGTTAATACTACGGAGGGCAAGCAGGTGGCGGAGCTAGATATAAAAACCGACGCCCGTCCTGGTGGGGCGAGACCAAACCTTCTACATTCTTTTCCATAATCAGGCATTGTACATTATCTCGCGAAGGTGTCAATTGACATAAATTCTGCAGGCAATTACAATATCAAACGTCAGTAAGTAGTAAAATGTATAGCGTATTGTGAATCGAGCAACGAGCGACGAGAATCGAGAATCCAGCATCAAGCATCCATTTATATGTCTTCTGGTAACAGTTGCCTACGGTGCACTATAGCCAAAACATCTATTTGATACGGTTTTATCCGATAAATAATTCGATATGGCTTCTCTATTATTTCGCGTATATCATCTGCTTCATACTCCGGCACCTTACGTCCTGACATTGGAAAGCTTGCTATCTGTTCTGACCGTCTTGTTACTCGATCTACCATCCGTTTAGCGTATATAGACGAATCGCGGGCTATATATTCGTAAATACCCAGAAGATGCGCTATCGCATTATCCGTCCAGTGCACTCTCATGTTGTCAATCCAAACTTGGCACGAACTTCCTTGACATCTATTGTTCGGTCAGCCTTGCTATCCTCAATGCCGGCTTCGATGGTCTGCCGAACATATATCCCGTACATCAAGTCGTCCCACGTTGCGTTCTCTGGAAGCTTCTCCAATAGATGGTATGCCTCCTTTTTGATGTTGTTAGTTTGCATTGTTCGAACCTCACTATTTCTTAATGTTTCTGCTACAGCTTAACTACTATTTATACTGTATTCTTATCGTTTTGTCAAGTTATGCGCTCAAGGTAAGTTTGTTGGCCTTCTGATCAATTGTTCGGATTAAATCCTGAATTGCGTCTACTTCCCGCTCTTCAAAATACGCCTCTCCGCACTGCTGACATACCCAGGCAGGGACATTGTCAATTGTTACGTGGCAACCATTTCTGTCAATGTGCAGTGGTGCTGTTGCCTGTTTCATGACTGCCTGACAGTGAATACATTTCATTTTTTCCATAGCTAATGGTAAACCAATCGTTATTTGGATTAATTATACCACATCAGATTTTACAGTTCAACAAACCGCTTGATTTTGGTGGGCAAAGTTCGACAGGCTCACTTCAGGAAAGCCCACCATACATTCCATATTCTACATTCTTCTCCATAATCGGGCATTATACATTATCTCGCGAAGGTGCCAATTGACATAAATCCTGCAACTAATTACAATATCAAACGTCAGAAGGAAATTGGACGCAGATTAACGCAGATTGACGCAGAGAAGAAATTGAAAATGGATTCCCGCTCCTTCGGCTTCGCTCAGGACAGGTTTCGCGGGAATGACAGAAACAGCGAAATCAGCGTCAAAATTACTGAGAGCTAAGTAGTAAAATGTATAGTGTACCGTGAACCGAGCAACGAACGACGAGAATCGAGAATCGAGTATCGAGATATGCAGATACTATTGACAAATGATGACGGTATTTTTGCACCAGGGCTGGCTGCAATTTATAAAGAGCTCGTCAAAATCGGCGATGTAACCGTAGTTGCACCGGCAGCCAGCCGGTCGGGGGCCAGCCACAGCATCACATACTCTCAGCCGTTGGTATGCAATAAGGCTGACATTAACGGCCAATTCGTCGGCTATAGCGTCCAGGGCTCCCCTGCCGATTGCGTCAAGCTCGCTGTAATGCAGCTTCACGAAGGCCCCATAGACCTGCTCGTTGCCGGTATAAACAACGGCGCCAACGCGGGCATAAACGTTTATTACTCCGGCACCGTCGCCGCTGCGATGGAGGGCGCCTTCTTAAAAATCCCAGCCGTCGCAATGAGCCTTTCTGTTGAGGCCCCCGGCGTGCCCGGAGACTTCGAAAAGGCGGCCAAACAATGTGCCGGAATCCTTAAAAAGCTTATGCCGCTCAAAAACGGCGACGTTATCAATGTCAATATACCACGATTATCCAAAGGCGAGCCTAAAGGTGTAAAAGTCGTGCCGCAATCAAGTAAAGGCTTCGACGAGTATTATATCCTCAAGAAAAACGAACAGGGCCAGACCGTTTTTCAATTGACCGGCAATGTCCATGATGTTGACGACACACCCACCGACACAACGTCTCTGGAACTTGGCTTTATAACCGTAACGGCCCTTGCTTCTGATATGACTAATCACGAGAGAACACATCAGCTTCAAAAGATTAAATGGCAGGCAGCTCCCTGTTCGGATTATTGATAACTGTTTTTCTAAAGGAAAGAACTGTGCTTTGCACCACATTGAGTAATTTGAGGTTTTTGTCTATCGCATAGCGTCGCCGTGCCGGCGACGGCTAAACTAAAATCGCGATATATTCCTTTTACAACACAGGTATCAATAGAAGTGGATTATGTCGGCTGAAAGATTAAAATACGTTTATCAGGAAAGACTATACAGGAGAATTTAAGCTATGAAAGCGCTGCTCAAAAAGAAGCCCGAACGTGGACTCTGGCTGGAAGAGCTGCCCATACCGGATGTCGGTATCAATGACGTGCTCATAAAAATTAACAAGGCCTCAATTTGCGGCACTGATGTTCATATTTTCAACTGGGACGCCTGGGCCCAAAAGACGATAAAGCCACCCATGATTATAGGTCATGAGTTCGTCGGCACTATTGATAAAATAGGCGGCAATGTTCATGACTTCGAGCCGGGTGACCTCGTCAGCGGTGAAGGGCATGTCGTCTGTGGACGATGCAGGAACTGCCTGGCCGGACGAAGACATCTCTGTAGGGACCCAAAAGGTATCGGCGTCAATCGAGACGGCGCGTTCGCTGAATATTTAGCCATCCCTGTCACTAACGTATGGTATTGTGACCCCAACATATCCACGGATGTCCTTACCTGCTTCGACCCTTTTGGCAACGCCGTGCACACGACCCTCTCTTATGACCTGGTTGGCGAAGACGTACTGATTACCGGCGCCGGCCCCATCGGTTGTATGGCAATAGCCGTTGCCAAACATGCCGGCGCTCGCTACGTTGTGATTACCGACATAAATCCATATCGTCTTGAGCTGGCCAAAAAAATGGGACCTACCCTGACGGTGGATGTCAGAAACGAAAGAATCGAAGATGCCGTCAAGAAGCTCGGTATGAAGGAAGGTTTCGATGTCGGCCTCGAAATGTCAGGCAGCCCTGACGCATTCAAGAGCATGCTTGCCAACATGTGCCATGGTGGTAAAATCGCCCTGTTAGGGATAATGCCGGAAACCGCTATTGACTGGGATTATGTTGTCTTCAACGGCCTTACGATAAAGGGTATCTATGGCAGGCAAATGTACGAAACCTGGTATAAAGTTACGATGCTTATTCAAAAAGGTCTCGATATCAGCCCGCTTATTACTCACCGGTTCCACTATACCGAATATATTAAGGGCTTTGAAGTTATGTGCTCGGGAAATTCAGGGAAAGTCATTTTGAACTGGACTGAGAAATGAAAAGTTAGCACTCTGTCACAGATACTTTGATGAGTTGTCATGCTGAGCCGAAAGGCTAAGGATCTGGCCTAAGCAAAAGAGATTGCTTCGCTTCGCTCGCAATGACATCCATCATTTGACCTGTGATGGGGCACTAACTTGTAACAATTGCAGGGGACAGGTTATGTTTGGAGCGATGAAATCTCATATATCCGACGAGCTTGAACAAATAAGAGACAACGGCCTCTACAAGGCGGAACGAGTTATAACGAGTCCGCAGCAGGCCACTATTACTGTTGAGGGCGGACAAAAAGTCCTCAATTTATGCGCCAACAATTACCTGGGACTGGCCGACCATCCTGAGGTCATTCGGGCCGCAGAGGAAAGTTACGCCAAATGGGGATACGGGCTGTCCTCCGTTCGCTTTATTTGCGGAACTCAACAGATACACAAACAATTGGAGGAAAAAATCACTGAATTTTTAGGCACCGAGGACACCATCCTGTATTGCTCCTGCTTCGACGCCAACACCGGTTTATTCGAGACCTTACTCACAGCAGACGATGCAATCATCAGCGACAACCTTAACCACGCCAGTATTATCGACGGCGTACGCCTCTGCAAGGCCCAGCGGCTGCGCTTTGAAAACTGCGATATGCAGGATTTGGAGGACAAATTAAAGCAGGCCCAATCTGCACGCTTTCGGCTGATTGCGACCGACGGGGTCTTTTCGATGGACGGAACCATAGCCCGACTAAACGAGATTTGCGAGCTTGCAGAAAGATACGACTCCCTCGTTATGGTCGACGACTCACATGCGGTCGGAGTCCTCGGCCGGCGAGGCAGGGGGACGCACGAATACCGCGATGTAATGGGACGCATCGATATAATCACCGGCACATTGGGCAAGGCGCTCGGCGGCGCCAGCGGCGGCTACACCAGTGGAAAAAAGGAGATTATTGAGATGCTCCGCCAGCGGTCCCGGCCTTACCTTTTCTCCAATACCTTAGCGCCGGCCATTGTCGCCACATCGCTGAAGGTGCTCGACATCCTGTCTGCTTCCACTGATTTGCGAGATAAGCTCCAGGACAACACCCGTTATTTTAGGGAAAAAATAGTCAGGCTCGGATTAGACGTTCTCCCCGGCGAACATCCAATCGTGCCGATTATGCTTGGTGATGCGGTCCTTGCTCAAAAGATGGCAGAGAAACTTTTAGAAAAGGGCGTTTACGTAATAGGGTTCTGCTATCCTGTTGTTCCCAAAGGAGCTGCGCGAATCCGCACGCAGATATCCGCAGCCCACAGCCGACAGGATTTGGATTTTGCCATCGAGAAAATCGGAGAGGTCAAAAAAGAACTGGAAATCTAACCGTTAAAACGCGATTCTGTGGAGAAAAAAGAAAAAAATTGACGATTTTAACCCTTGACATACTTGCCCCGGCCTAATATAATTATAAGTGAGATTGTCTGTATATAAAGGGAACTGTAAAACTGAGAGAAACGACAGCCCGATTTTGCGTATCCTGTGATTGAACAGCGAATTGCCGATAATAAGGCAAGAACTGCATTTTTTAAGATTCTTTTTCATCGTGAGATTTTTGGGCTACCGGCCGAAAAGGTGGGAACGAAATGGAAAAAAGAGCTTTTACACTAATCGAGCTGTTAGTAGTAATTGCAATCATCGCGCTGCTGATGGCGCTTCTGATGCCTGCTCTGAGGCTTGCAAAGGACCAGGCCTCGGCACTTCTCTGTGTTCACAATTTAAAAACCCTTTCGATGGCATGGTTTACGTACACAGTTGACAACGAAGGTGAATTGGTCGATGGTCACATCCCCAGGAGTGCTAACTTTACACGGGGGATACACTGGGTTGAACCTCCACAGAATGCCAGCGGTGTCTACGTTGGCGAGCCCGGGGATCCCACCCTTGACGACAAGTTCCGAGGCATAAAAACGGGTCTGTTGTTTTCCTATGTTAAGAACTTGAAGGTATATCACTGCCCGGGTGACGCAAGGATAGACATGCCCGACCAGCAGGCTTTCCGCAGTTATTCCATCGCCGGCGGCATGAATGGAGAAGAGGCTTATGCAGGCGACTATATTACAAAGGATAAGCCCAAGAAAGTGGCTGAAGTGTATGATGAGATAAGAAGTCCCGCCATCAATTATGTATATATTGAGGAAGCCGAGAGTAGAGGGTGGAACATGGGTTCCTGGCTCATGAGCCAGACAGGAAACAATTGGGGCGACCCATTGTCAATCTGGCACAACGAGAGAAGCAGCCTGGGCTTTGCCGACGGCCACGCGGAAAAACACAGATGGGTGGATAAGAGCACAATTGAAATGTCGGAGGCACAGAGAGGCGGTTATTCTGTCCCCGCCGGTGAAGGTGAAGACCTGGCATATATGCGCAGGGGTTACATATGGGGCAAGGGCCAGTAGGAGCACCCCCCCAGCAAAGGGTAAGCTGGTCCAACGTAATATAACAAAATATAAGAATATTCTTGTTTTTGTATTCGAATCATTTCGGCTATTTGACCAGAAAGGTGGGAACGAAATGAAAAAAAGAGCTTTTACATTAGTTGAGCTGTTAGTTGTAATTGCAATCATCGCGCTGCTGATGGCGCTTCTGATGCCTGCTCTGAGGCTTGCAAAGGACCAGGCCTCCGGTCTCATATGCGTTAACAATTTAAAGACCCTGTCGTTGGCCTGGTTTACCTACACAGTGGACAATGACGGCGAGTTGGTCGGCGGCAACATCGGAAGTGTTCCTCATGATTGGGTCCAGGGGCCACCATCCGGTGACAATACTATCAATGGCAAGAAGATAGGTATAAGAGAAGGCCACCTGTTCCCCTATATCAAGACCGTAGATGTATATCACTGCCCTGCTGACGCAAGGATAGACATGACAGATCAGGAGGCTTTTCGCACCTATTCGATTGCCGGCGGCGCCAATGGAGAAGGATGGCAGAATTCGTATGTCCAGGCCAAAAGATTTACTGATATAAGAAACCCCGGAACCAAATATATATTTGTGGAAGAAGCCGATAACAGAGGATGGAACGTGGGTTCGTGGGTCATGAATCTCAATAGGACGGACCAATGGGTGGACCCGTTCGCAATCTGGCACAACAAAAAGAGCACCCTGGGTTTTGCCGACAGCCATGCGGAAAAGCACAATTGGTTGGATAATAGTACCATTGAAATGTCGGAAACCGGGGAAAACTATAAAGACATTCCCTCAGATGAAGGTGAAGACTACAGATATATGATGATGGGCTTTCCGCGTTCAGCCTTTCAGTAGTCCCGAACTCGGTGGAAACGGCTTCTGCTTTAGGAAATACTAAATGCGTAACAGAGTCTCTTTTCTGCCTTATCACCTTCAGAATGTTAACGACACCGCCACGGACGAATCCCGCCGACGCAAGCCTTGCAGGAATAGCATATTGAAAAGGATTGGCAGATGTTCAACATTTTTGAGCAGCCGTGGACACTGCTGATTGCGGGTATTGTTGCCTGGCTCATCCTGCTCGTAATCCACGGTGACAGCCGTCTCTGGTGGCAAACGCATCTCGTAATCTTTCTCGCGGCTGCTATTTTTGCCCTGGATTTCCTGGCCGAAGCAGGCCTGCTAAAATTCAGCAAAGTCCTTACTATCATTATCCAGGCCATATTGGCCTTGGCTATCGCCGTCCTGCTTGCCCTGCAGATAATCCACGTAATTCGTACCTACGAACGGCACTGGTGGCAATGGCTTCTGCCAATCATACTTGCAGCGGCCGCTTTCGGACTGGACTTTGTTGTCCAAACGGATTTGGAAAGAATCAACGCACTAATCAGGACAGTGAGAAAGGCGACCGAACAGGAGAACTGTGATGCTATCGAGGCGATTGTTTCAACAGATTACAGCGATTCATATCATAATTCCAGAGATGATTTGATGAATCACTGCCGGCGTCTGCTGTCGGAGCCGCTCGTTGCAAAGAGCAGGAAGATGGGTTTGACAGTAGAGATATCGCCGCCCAGGGCCGCGGTTACTTTGACGGTAATAATCCATTTTGACAGGCAAAGCCGTGTCCACAGAGAATATAAGTCATTTGTGATGCTAAAAATGAAATTTGACCTGCAAAAAGAGCAGGGGAAAAGGTGGCTTATCAACCGGGCTGAAATACTCGAAATCGACAGACATCCTTTCAAATGGCGAGACATCAGGTAATGCCCAGGGCGTGAGCTTAATCTGAATATTAATCCATCGCATTCAGTCAAATATTTGCGCACAAACGCCAAAAAAATACATCCGGCGGCAATTAACCGGCCTAAAAACATTTTCTCGACTCGAATGCCACAGTTTGGTATACTTCTTAGATAAATGTGAAACCAGGTTTTTGGTGAATATTAGCTGATTAGGAAGGAAAAGCTATGGATTACCGAAGAGTTATCCCGTGCCTTGATGTGAAGGACGGCCGATTGGTTAAAGGTGTTCACTTTGTAAAGTTGAAAGACGTTGGCGACCCTGCGGAAAGTGCCGCCGTTTATAGCGAGGCAGGGGCCGACGAGCTGGTATTTCTGGACATCACCGCCACGATTGAGAACAGAAAAACGCTCCTCGATGCCGTAACAAGAACGGTCGAGAGAATTTCGGTGCCGCTGACCGTCGGCGGTGGAATCCGCGACTGCCGGGGCATTGAAGAATTGATGAATTTGGGCGTATCAAAAGTATCCATTAATACCGCTGCCGTGCTAAATCCGGACTTTGTGAAAGAAGCAGCGAACGAATTCGGCAGCGAGAAAATCACTATTGCCATCGATACGTGCGGCAATTCACAATTGCCATCCGGCTTCGAAGTTATAATCAACGGCGGCACCGCCGGCGCAGGTAGTGACGCCGTCGAGTGGGCGAAAAGAGTTGAGGATTTGGGTGCCGGTGCAATCCTTCCGACAAGTATGGACTCTGATGGTACACAGTCCGGTTACGATATTCCAATGACCAGGGCGATAGCTGATGCGGTAAAACTGCCTGTAATTGCATCGGGCGGAGCCGGAAACCTCGAACACCTATACCAGGCCATTGTCGATGGAGGCGCCGACGCCGTCCTTGTGGCCTCGATAGCCCACTTCGGCAAGTACACCATAAAGCAAATGAAAGAGTACCTGGCCGAGCGCCAAATACCGGTGAACCTTTGATTTGAATTGCCCCTTTACAGCCCACATAGTCCGAAAAGGAAAGACTACTCCTGTATCTTTCGTCTTGCGTTTTGTTTCAGGCAATTTGGAAAAGTTGCTACCCAAAATTGTCGATAGGAGGAGGGTGTAATCGCTATAGGATTGCTCACCACGTTGGAAGCCCCGACCGGGCTGCAGGAGGCGGCGTTCGCAACTTACTTCTAACGGGACTCAAAGAAAAGGCTGGCGATGTTTGGCAAATTGAAAAAAGACAAATTGCCCTTGAAAATCAAGCTGTTTACTGTTCGCTGGTATCCGAGTAATAGAAGCTGTTCCAATAACCGCCAGCGAAGGTTTAATCCTGAACGCATGCCGCCGTTGATGGTCCGCAAGGCCGAATGGCGCCGATAAGCCTTTTTAGTAATCCTCATACCTGAATCTGAGTTCCGGCCCTATCAGAAATATGGCAAAAAAACAGCCGTGTTCTAAAATAAACACGGCTGCAAAAACTAATCAAGTACCAAATTATAGTCACTTTTACGGAACAGCAATTGAGTCGCTGGTTTCCACGTTGGACGATTCATCATAGATGTAGCCCGAGGCCACTATGTCCGTAACCATGAACATGAAGGTATCCCCGCTCTTCGCTGGTGTCGTCATTGAAGCCAGAACGGCGATTCCATCCGCGTCTGTTACGGCCGTAGCACCACTCATTCTCAACGCGCCCTTGAAGTACCAGTCGCCTACAACTGTGGCCCCACCCATACCTGGAGTTATCGTGATGGTTGCCGTTGCGTAATACTTTCTCCCCGCTACAACAGCCATGTCAATCGACAAAACGGAGACGGTCTGGAAGCTGTCTGGAGTAGCAGAGGCCTCTGCTGATGTCGCTCTCATTGCTGCCCGTATCCACCGCGGTCACAACATAGTAGTACGTTGTTCCGTTTTCCAGGCCCGAATCCAGGTAGTCGCTTGAGGCCAGCAATGCACCGTTGAGCTTCGTGTACGGCCCGCTTTCCTCCGTCGCCCAATACACATTATATCCGGCACGGTCACTTTCTGTGTTATCGTCCCAGTCCAGAGACACCTGAGCGTCACCCGCGGTAGCCGCTAAGCCAGTCGGCGGAGCTGGTGGTGGGTCTCCAACCGTTATGGTGATCGAAGCAAGGCCCGTTTTGTCGGCGGAGTCGGTTGCCGAAGCCGTGATAAGGTGCACACCATCGCTGAGCGTAGTCGAGAAGATGCCGCCCATTCCAATAATCTCACCCTCGATATCGGACTGCCATACCAGCCCGCTCGTAAGATCGCCGTCCTCGGCGTCGATGGCCGTTCCTAAGAAGCTAATCTCATCGCCGGAACCGAAAGTAGCA
The DNA here is from genome assembly GCA_013349615.1 of Planctomycetota bacterium. Classification (GTDB taxonomy): domain Bacteria; phylum Planctomycetota; class Phycisphaerae; order Sedimentisphaerales; family Anaerobacaceae; genus CS2-K091. Next base: position 10,209 of record DUZJ01000086.1, read on the forward strand.
CCGTCGGAAGGACTGCTGATAGTAACCACAGGTGGGTTGTCCACCGGTCCCGAAGGAGTACCGGTAATCTCAACATCGTCAACCATAGCCTCAACATTGGCCGCCTTACCATTTATACGGAACCTTATCTTAAAGTTGGGATTGTTGTCAGCTTCTACACCGCCGCAGACCATATCCACAGACACCCAAGATGTGTCATGCGTAGTCTCAAGCTCATGCCAACCGCTGCCGTCATACCAATCCACAAAGAGAAACTCAGTGGACTTCATATTGCTTGTTGTGCGGGCATATTTCACATGGATGGCCTGATAACCGGCAGTACTGATTGATTTTTCTATTGTCCCGCGTTTCTTAAGGTGAGCGCCATAGCTGCCTGTGTAAGCTGCGCTTTCATCGACGGAAGCGGGAGTGGCAACCACTGTCCAGCCGCCCACGGCGAAGTCACCGCTCTCGAAATCATCACTCCATGGAAGTTCCGGCGGCAGTGTCTCAGTCGTGAAGAAAAGCTGGTTAGGGTTAGGATATTCTGTGGTTGAATTCCCTGGTTCTGCCTGGTCCGTTGATGTCGCCTTGTAATAATACGTCGTACCCGGCTGCAAACCTGTAAGAGTAACACTGTGCTCCTTCACCAAAGTACCGTCGTAAACTGACTCTCCGTAGGACGTATCCAGACTATATTCTACCAACGAGTCGGACAACTCGTTGGTCGTCCAGATTATCGTTGCCTCTTGAGCAGTTATAGAAACAGCATCGGGAGGATACGTAAATTGGGGGGGATAAGTATCACTTTCAGTGGTAAACGACCAGATGTCACCCTTTGTCGTCCCGCCTGCATTAATCTCATCAATCCGCCACCAGTAGCTGCTATCATACGGCAGGTCACCAAGCTCCCAGATAACGTTCTCCAGAAGGTTATTACCTTTGAACTCTGGAGAGGTATTGGTAGCGTTATTTACAAGGTCGTAACTGGTTCCGAAATAGACATCGTGCGAGGCCGCCCTTGCGCCGGGTAACCAGCGAAGAATAACGAAAACTCCTACGCCAGGTGCACCATCAACCGGGTTGACCGGCGTTGCCATCCCTGGTGGGTCCGGCAGGACTGTCGTAAAGCTCCAGAGCACTCCTTCTGTCTTAACATCATCGGAATTGTACTCGTCAATCCGCCAGTAATATGTGATGCCAGGTTCCAGGTCCACTGTAGGACCAAGAGGATCATAGGTAGTCAACCAAACCGGCTGCTGTTCAGAAACCAAAAGCAGGGCATCAGGATCTATACCAAAATAAACATCGTGCAAGGTCGCGTTGCTTCCCGCCGTCCAGCTCAAAATAGCATCTACGGCAACATCCACAGCTGCATTTTCCGGGCTGGGATTAGTCGCCTGGCCCGGCGGAGGCGACGGCAACGTTGTAAAGCTCCAGACCACACCTGTCGTGGTGCCACCCGGCCCGACTTCATCAATTCGCCAGTAGTATGTGGTTGCGTAGTCCATACTAACGGGGACAAAAGCAGTACCCGGCTGATTGCCCTGCAACTCGGCCTCACCGGGTGTCGGATTGATACCAAAGTACACATCGTGCGATGTCGTATCACTTCCTTCCGTCCAGTTCAAAACAGCATCTGCGGCAACATCCACAGCCGCGTCACCAGGGCTGGGATTGCCCGCCTGCCCCGGAGCCGATGCAGTTGTAAAGCTCCATATTGCCCCGGCCGCAAGCAAACCACCACTGCCGTCAAGCTCATCAACCGCCCAGTAGTATGTGGTCGCCGGATTAAGCGTCCCCGGCTCATAATTTTCTACACCCGTGTTGACTGGAGTCAGGTTATGTGGTTCTGTATCAGCGCCGAAATACATATTGTGGCTAACGGCATCGACACCCTTAGTCCAGCTAAGGTCGGCGTCGATATCCACACCCGTTGCCGCGTTAGCCGGGTCCGGATTGGTGGCCTGCTGCGGATTGTCAATCGCTGTAAAGCTCCAGGTGGGCCCCACCTGCGTATTTTGTGCCGTGTCTGTTACCTCAACAAACCACTCATACTCTGTTCCGTCCAACAAGCCGGCCCAGACCACAGAGGCATTCGAGCCGCTCGCAACGCCGGTATCGGTGCCGATTTCCGTAAACCCGTTCATCGTAAGGTCGAGCGTGAACTGGCTATCGGCATCCGTCTCATACTGGTCCAGCCAGGGCGAGTATGTCTCAACATAGACCTTATCCTCTGCCGGTACGAAGCGCATGATACGCAGCCAGCCGTTCCCGCCGTTGTCCCGACTTTGGTAATTGGCCATAAGCTGGTGGACAGGCTTTCCAGCCAAGTTATCATCTGTTCTTCTTGCTTCTCCGTGCATGTGTCCACAGAGAACCATCTGTAAATTTTCATGATTCCTGATTAAGTCATACCATATAAGACTTGTATCACCCGTCGAATTTGAGGTGCCGTCCGGATAAAGCCAGAAATCACCCGATCCTTTGTAATCAGCGTTCGTATCTAACAGGGCGTGTGTTGTCAATATAGCCTTTCTGTCTGAATACGTTGTTAAAACTTCATTGGCCCAATCGATTTCATCCTGCGACGGGCAGAAATCCAAGCTCACAAATATATAATCTTGTACTCCTATTGTAAGTAATTGGTAATTATTATTGTTTGTGTGTGGGTAGGTTTCATCATAATCCCCGCCATAATTCCCGGCGTAACTGCCGCCCCAGTATGAATAACCGGTAAATCTTGAAGCTGGGAAGTATTGTTCATAGTACTCTGTGGAACCAGGTGGGTCTTCACCATAATGGTCATGGTCTCCCGGAACCACGCTATAGGGAACGACACCATCCAGCAGACTCATACTGGTGTTCGCATAGCCCCACTCGGTTGTGTTGTTCCAGTTCTGAACAATGTCACCCTCATGCGTCACGAAGACGATGTTTAGCGTCTCTTTGTTGTCTATGACCCATTGAGTCTGCGCGGTGAAGATTTCCGGATAGGCTCCGTTATCAACGTACTTTTGTGTATCCGGCAGGACAACAATTGTGAACTCGTCCGTCGAACCGGCACGTACGCCATAGAAGGTTACATCCAATAAATCTCCCTGAGGATCGCTAACTGTTACCTCCAACGTCGGCGAAAGCCCTACCACAGTCGAATCATCAGCCGGCTGAATCAGTATCGGCTCATCAGGGTAGGCCGTATCCACCGTTAGATGAAAGTCCGCCGGTGCCCAGCTTTCCAGGAGCAGAGTGTTCCTTACAAGGCAGTTCCAGGTATAGTCCTGCTGGTCTTGAAGATTAACGGTAGAAAAGGATACCGAATCACTCGTTCCGGACATCGCTACTGTTTCGATTAGTTGCAGGCCGGATTGTCCGAAGATGACCGTCAGCACAGGCGGATTCGCCGACTCGCTGGTGTCGAAATCGATGCCGTCGGTTCCTCCCGAATCCGTCAGGACAATACCAAAGTTTGCAGACCCGTCGCTCCACTCCTGCACAAACTGAGTGATGTCCATTGTTCTCCAGCCCGTGGTGGTACAGTCTCCGTTAATGGCAAAGCCGGCATTGGAACCGGGCCCATCAGCACCACCGTTTGGCCACAGCGTGCCATCGCTCGAATTATTCCACGTCACCTCATCTTCATTCCAGTTCTCGGTCAGCCGGTACAACTCAATCATATTGCCGGAATTAGTGCAGTTGACACCCAGAGTCGCAGAAACAATCGTTGAGCCTAATGGCACCTGGCTGGTCCCTTCACCGAATACGTTGAGGAACTTGATGACCGCATGGGAGTGTGGGTTCGCACCGTCAACATTGATATTGGCGGCAGTACCTGCATTCGTATCCGGCCCTTCAACTTCCCCGGTAGAAGAATCATCCGTTGCATAAAGCTGTGCGTCATCGGTGCCAGCCGGCCCGCTGAAGGTAACCGTCTCGGGCGTGCTGCCAACATACAAGCTGGCATCGAGAAGCCCGATATCGTCGGTCGCAGAACAGGTGAAGGTTACGCCGGTATGATTCAAGATGCTCCCATCAGAAGGTGCCTCAAGCGTTACACCTGGAGGTCCAATCAAATCAACCGTGAGGCTCCTTACTTCAGTCGAGCTTGTTTCTACTGTATCAGAGGCAGAGGCTTGATATGTATATGTTGTCTCATCGCTTAAGTTGGATTGATTCACATACAAAGCCCATTTGTCTGTGTCGTATTTGCTTAAATTGGAATAATATAGCTCTTTTATCTCATCCTGACTGAAAGACCTCATATAAAGCCTGACCTCATCGAGGCTGGAATTAAGAAAGTCATCGTTTTGGGTGTCCTTGCTTCCGACTGCAAGATTTGCTGTATTTGAGATGCTCCCCGTTACAGATGCAGTTCCATCCAGCACACCATCAATCCATAGCTCCGCCTGATTGCCTTTCCTCTGAGCAACCACAAAATGCCATTGATAATCGTTGTAAGCAGCAGCCGACGTGACTGTGGCGTCTGTTCCATCCGTGTTGAAGTTTAGAGATAGTTTATTGTTACTGGGTGACGGAGAGTGCTCAAGTTTATACCACGCATCAGGGTCTGTGGTATTGGTAGAACCTTTTCTTAGAATGTCTCCATCGACGTCATCTCTTGTGAGAATCCAGACCGCTATCGCAAAATCACTTTCGTATGGATTCAGAGAGTCTGAATTGGCAACAAGGATGCTCTGACCACTCGTGGAACCATTACCAGTGAAATCAAAAGCTCCTCCGTACATACCCACAACCCACTGCGGAATTCCGGGTGTATCACTCAAAAGTCCGTTATTTCCACTACCTGAAACATCAATAACCTCTGAACCATTAACGTAATCCTCTCCCAAAAGCGCAACATTATCAAAGTTGAACATCAAAACCAGAGAGTTATCGTAAAGCGAATAATCCGTACCGTCCCAATTGAACGTTACATCAGCTAAAGCAGCTTCAGTTATGGAAACTTCTATCTCTACAGAGGTGTCGTAAATGGTCGCTCCATTCTCTGGAGTAGGTGGCTCAACGAAAGAGATTTGGGGGGCAGCAGCAGCCTCCCTTCCGCACAAACCTATGAGCACAACAGCCATTATCGCAAATGTAAATATTTTTTTCATTTTTTGTTCCCCTTTCTTGTTTAACATTTGGGTTTCTGTAAAAAATGTAAGTTTATAGCAAATAATAGCTTACACCAATTATTCTCGCAAATTTTCTCTGTTTTTTGGCTTTGTTCCGTCATTACTCGCCTAAATACCTTATAAACCACAAATTTATGATTTAGACCTTGACGGCTAACACAATACACAAAGTCTGTCAAGCCTTTTTTTGCACTTTTTTCTTTCAAAATATCGCCAAAAGTGCCGCCGCTAAAATTGCCTTTTCCTGCCGATGGGCAGGCCTCGGCGTTGCTGGAAGACCGCAAGATTCAGGGTACTGGCCCAGATTGAACAATTCACGAAGGATTTTGGCAGCGGTGGATGTAGAAAATCCCGGCCGGTATCGCAAGAGAGATTTGAGAGCCGGAGGCAAATGCAGATTAAGGCCTTGATGGGAAAGCGCAAATCACTACGCTGAATGTCGCTTAATTTGACGCTCCCTTATCATATCACGAGCGCTGAGGATTCTCGCCGGTTGTGCTCAATTGTCCGTCTTCTATCGTCAGAGGTCCTTGGGTTCCAGTTACGGTTCACGAGCGACCAGATATGATAACCACCCACGAAATGAGGCTATATTTTGTATTTTTTGGATGGTTCGAAGATTCTCACAGTGTTCTTACCCTCCTGCTTGGCTGTGTACAGCGCCCGGTCAGAACCGCTTGTAATATCCTGTGGATTTGTGTCCGCGTCATATTGACCAAGGCCCACACTAATTGACAGAGCTATCTGTTCTTTTTTCCAGGTAGCCGGGGAATGCGCAACCACATCGACCATACGCTCGGCAACAACAACGGCGTCGGCAAGTGAAGTCTTTGGCAAAATTACGACGAACTCATCGCCGCCATACCGTGCTGCGGTGTCGATTTGCCGGA
>DUZJ01000087.1 GCA_013349615.1 Planctomycetota bacterium
AGTTCCTATACCGGCGCCGCACCGCAGCAGTCCGGCGGCGACAGGCAAACTGACGTAAGGGCCTCCGGGGACGAGAGCGCCGGCTGCCATACCGATGAATATCCCTCGTATGCCGGATTCAGACCCTACCCATTTCGATATTACTTCCTGCGGCAGAAGGACCTGAACCATACCGGCCACGATAAAGGAGAAGATTAGTAACGGCAGGATTCCGACCGTCATATTCAGGGCGGATTTGATACCGCTGATGTGTTGGCCTTGTCCTTTGTAGTGTCCTATGAAAAGAAGAATGATTGCGAGTGTCCCCATTATTATTGTTGGAATCAACATTGCTGACTTGCTCCTTTTTTTATCCATATTTTCCCCGGCTTTTATGTCGGATGATTATAAACCGACTGGATTATTGAAGATATATCTGGTTGTAGTCAAGGAATTTATTTTGCCTCTTTGGCCAAACGGCCTGGGACGGCATATGAGAGATTCATCGAAGATTTTGTTGATTAGAAAAGAAAGTACTGGGCCGGGCTGGATTCGAACCAGCGTAAGCTTGCGCTAATGGGTTTACAGCCCATCCCCTTAAGCCGCTCGGGCACCGACCCTTACACGCGTATATCTTTCTTCTACCCGTGTTTCTCGAATAGATTAAAGTGAAAAGGCCGCCCACTGTCAACACTTTCCTTATGATTTCACCAGAAAAATGGCCGTCTTCGCTTCGACTCGCTCCACCGGCAGGTGTCCTGCGGACTGCTTTTGCGTTATTGTCGCCCAACCTCTCGTTCTTGTGTGCTTTTGTCCTTGATTTGTGCCGGCTATCTTTGTATTCCCTTATGATGTGTTCGAGGCGCGGCAGCGGATCGAATCGCTTGAACTGTTCTCGGAGTAAGATATGCAACAAACGGTGCGGGATGGAGAATAGCAGTTTATTGAAAACAAGAACTCTCACAAGAAATGCCGCGGCGGTTATCATCTTTGTTGTTCTATGCGCCCTGGCCGCTTATTTTGCACCGCATGGCGAACAAGGTTCCCAGCCGCCCCCCTGGTACAGCATCGTTCCTCCCGTGCTGGCGATTTCGCTGGCCTTTTTAACGCGCAATGTCCTCCTGAGTTTGGGAATCGCCATTGTGGCCGGCGGTTTCCTGGCCAACGTTCCGCAGGCTCCGCTCAGCCCTGTCGCCTGGTTCGAGGGGCTAAAGGCAACTGGAATTCTTGTGGGCCATACCCTACGGCTATACTCCGAAGACGGCGAAATAAACTCAAACCTGCTGATACTTGCATTTATCCCGCCCACCTTCGTGACGATAGAAATCGTCATCGCATCGGGAGGTTTCAGGGGAATCATCCTCTGGCTCTTGAAACGGGTAAAGGGCAGAAAGTCCGCTCAAATTGCCACCGCCCTGATGGGCGTGCTGTGTTTCATCGACGATTACACCAACGCGATAATTGTCGGCTCGATGATGCAGCCCATCACCGACCGGTTCCGCATCAGTCGCGAAAAGCTCGCCTTTATTGTCGACGCCACAAGCGCACCTGTCGCGGGGCTGGCGGTCATCAGTACCTGGATAGCCTACGAAGTAGGCCTTCTCACCCAAATCGCCGAGGAGCTGGGCATTGAAAGAAGCGGATATTCAATGTTCTTTGACGCCCTGAGTTTTCGCTTCTACTGTCTGTTGATGCTCGCGTTTGTTTTTGTGCATATCATTTTAGGCCGGGATTTCGGTCCGATGAGGACCTCCGAAGAGATTGCCGCGGAAAACGGTCCCGGCCAAAACAACCAGGCCGGTTCGCTCAGAGACGCCGCCGATTCGGGTTCCCCTGCTGTGACCCGGCAACCATCTCGGGCCTTCAAGGCCCTCGTGCCCTTAGGTGGACTTATTCTGTTTCATATCACCGGGCTTTGGGTCGATGGCGGCGGCCCCGCCAAGCTCGGACAAGGCGGTTCGCTCCTTAGTTTGGTTTACTGGCGCGATGTCATCAGTGCCGCCCGGAACACTCATCTGATTCTCGACCTCGCGGCGTTATTCGGCCTGACACTGGCCTTGCTCTGCTCACAGCTCTTCGGGTCGCTGCGTTTTTCCGTCATAAGCAATTGTTTCCGGCGGGGTGTCAGGCGGGCCATGATTCCCTTTGTCATATTGATTCTCGCCTGGTCGCTTAAGAATTGCTGCGACAGCCTCAAGACCGGAGAGTTCCTTACGGCGGTCCTGGCCGGAAGGGTCTCAACTTATTGGTTTGCGCCGGCGGTTTTCGTCGTTGCCTCAGTGACCTCATTTGCCACGGGCACAAGCTACGGGACGATGGCCATCCTTATCCCCACGGCTATCCCGGTGGCCTTCGCGCTCGACGGGAACACCTACGGCCTGACAACGATGATAAGCCTCGGCGCAGTCCTGGACGGAGCAATCTTCGGCGACCACTGCTCGCCCATCTCTGACACGACAATTATGAGTTCCATCGCCAGTTCCTGCGACCTTATGCAGCATGTCCGCACGCAGTTGCCCTATAGTCTTCTGGTTGCCGCCCTGGCCTTACTCTGCGCGTACCTGCCCAGCGCCTTGGGCCTGCCGCCGCTCTGGAGCTTCGCCCTGGCCGTGTTGGTTATGATATGCTTGCTTCTGCTCCTCGCTCGACGCAAAAAGGCACATTCGCGCTAAAGGGAATCTCCACCGGTAGGAATGAGCGGGCAAATGGAGCCTGGAACCGTCGAAAACTCCCCCCGGATACGGCCAAGTTATCAATAGCCTAATCCAGCGCCATCGGAAAATAGTCTTTGGCGTTGTTGAAGCAGATGTCCTCGACCATTTTGCCGAGCAAGTCTAAATCGTTGGGCAAAAGCCCGGCTTCGACATCGGAAGCCAGCATATTGCAGAGAATCCTGCGGAAATATTCATGTCTTGGATATGAAAGAAAACTTCTGGAGTCTGTCAGCATACCGACGAACCGGCTTAAGAGTCCAATATTGGAAAGCACGGTTAGCTGCTTTTGGATTCCGTCCTTCTGGTCGAGGAACCACCACGCCGAGCCGTACTGGATTTTGCCGGCCACAGAGCCATCCTGAAAGTTGCCGACCATTGTAGCTATCAGCTCGTTGTCCCTCGGATTCAAATTGTAGAGGATTGTTTTAGGCAGCTCATTATTTCTGTCGAGCATATCGAGAAATTTAGCCAGCGGCACGGCAGTCTCGAAATCGCCGATCGAATCGAAGCCGGTATCCGGGCCTACGGCTTTGAACATTCGCGTGTTGTTGTTTCTCAGTGCGCCCAGATGGAGCTGCTGGACCCAGCCGGATTCGTAGTCCATCAGGGCAAATTCGGTCATCATTGCGGATTTGAATTTGAGGCATTCTAAAGTGTCGAGGTGCTTTCCTGACCTTATCTTATCAAAAATCTTTTTGATTTCGCTTTCGGTATAATCCTCAGCATAAGCGGTCTCTAAACCGTGGTCGGAGAGCCGGCAGCCGTTTTCGTGGAAATAGTAATGGCGCTGGCGGATGGCTTCGACGTATGAGTGAAAATCGATTATCTCAATGTTACTGAGGCGCCCGAGTTTATCAATCCAGGCGTTAAGGGCAGGCAGGTCTTCGACGGCCATAGCCTTGTCCGGGCGAAAGGCGGTATGTACTTTGAATTCGGCGCCGTCATCTCGGAGCTTTTTATGGTGTTCTAATGAGTCGAGCGGGCCTTCGGTTGTGCAGAGCAGCTTTACGTTGGCTTTTTTGATAAGGTTGCGGCAGCTAAACTCCGGCGTTCTTAACATCTCGCTGCAGCGCTCGTAGATTTTTTTTGCGGTATCGGGATTTAAGAGCTTATTACCTATTCCGAAATAGCGTGCCAGTTCCAGATGTGTCCAGTGATAAAGAGGATTGCAGAGGGTGTATGGCACCGTCCGGGCCCATTTTTCGAACTTTTCATAATCGCCTGCGTTGCCGGTAATATATTTTTCCGGTATGCCGTTGGCCCTCATTGCCCGCCATTTGTAGTGGTCGCCGTAGAGCCATATTTGGGTCAGGTTCTCGAACTGATGGTCGGCGGCAATCTGGTCGGCGGGAAGATGGCAGTGATAATCGTAGATAGGCATCTTTTCAGCGTGTTCGTGGTAGAGAGTTTTAGCAGGTTTAGTTTGCAGCAGAAAATCTTCGGTAATAAATTCAGCCATTTCTCAAATCCTCAATTTAATTCAAAAAAACCGGCTTAAATATACGCGAATCAGCCGATGAAGTCAACTACCTCAAGACGAAGACTAACCACGATTTACGAAGCGCGAAAACAGGTCTTGTAGCTGGAACAGAAAAGAGTATAATTTAGAATCGAAGTTGGAAATTGCGAAATGCCGGTATAAGTTCCTTTAGGTAGCGTGATTGTTGCCATAAATCATGAGATTATCCAGAATCATCAATAACAAGTTTATTGCTATACTTGCGGTCTTATTTGGTGTAGTTTATCTTTTTCCTTCGGAGGGCGAGGATCCAAGGCGGAACGAAATAGCTTGGGCTTTGGGATGGTTTGTGGGAGCTTTGTTCACTTGGAAGAAGAAAGAATGGGCGGCAATTCTGCTGGCACTTTTGGCGATATTCTGTTTAGTCGATGACATCCTGTTAGAAATACCTAAATTCCATGAGAACGTGGCAAGTATTTCTGCTGAATCTGAATCGCTTGCATCTTTCGCTCCAGCTTTGATCGTCACTGTTATGGTTTTTGAAACGATTATTCTGGGATGTTTTATTTACTATGGTGTATACACAGTTGTGGCGAAAAAGGTTTGAGAGCCTTTGCTTCACACGTGGTGCAAGTTTGTGATAGTTTTTACTCGATGACTACGGCGGTGCCATAGGCTAAGATTTCGGAGGCGCTTTGCATGACCATGGAGGTGGCGAATTTCACTCCGACGATGGCGTTTGCGCCGAGGTTTTGGGCGTCTTCGATCATTCTGTCGAGGGCCTGCTCTCGCGATTCGGCCATCATCTTGGTGTAGTCGGTTATCTCTCCTCCGACTACATTGCGCAGTCCTGCCATAATGTCCCTGCCGAGGTGCCGGGCACGAATCGTATTTCCCTTTACCAGCCCAAGATGTTTTACAATCTTTTGTCCTTCTATCGTTTCTGTTGTTGACATTAACATTGTCTTATCTCCTTACATTTTTGTAGCGGTCTTTACTCCAGAAAAAGATTCTCTCGCGCAGCACCGAGACAAATAGAATCGCCAGCCCTACCAAAAGTGCCAGCAGCGCAATTTTCAAAGTGGTCTCAACTGCGGGGTCTTTAATGAGGGCCTCTATCGCCTTGAAACCCCCATAGATTGTCAGCAGTATCGCGGCCACCGAGAAGATTATCCATCCGACGCCTCGCTCAATACGGTTGTAGATGCCGTCCCAGTACTGCTGCCACAGCCGGTCCTCCGGCTCAACCAATGTTACCTGGTCGGTAATTGCTTTAAGCTGCCTGAACTCCTGAAGTTGGGCGGCACACTGTTTGCACGCAGCAAGGTGCTCCTCGAAGCGGCGTTTTTGCTCGGCGGTGAGTTCTTCGTCGAGATAACCCATCATAAGGTCGTTATACTCATCACACGCCATCTCTGTCACCTCCTTTCTTGGTGCTCAGTAGTTCTTTAAGTCTTTTACGGGCGTAATACAGCCTGCTCATAACAGTCCCCTTACTACAAAAAAGAGATTTAGCAATCTGCTCATAAGATAGGTGCTGGAAGTGTCGTAATATAATCACCTCGCGGTGCTTGTCGTCGAGTTTGCCGATTGCTTTCCACACCGCGTCTTTGGCCTCGTTTCTTTCCGCCACAACATGGGGGGTGAAACAATCGTCCACGCCGGCAGACGGTTCCTGGCCCTGGAGTTCCTCAAGAGAGAAGCGTTGCCGCTTTCGTGTCTTCCTTAGATGGCTGAAACATACGTTTCTTAGGATTTGATAGAACCAGGGGTAAAACTTCCTGTTTGAGTTAAGTTGCCTGATGTTGCGGTATGCTAAGATAAAGGCCTCCTGTGACAGCTCCAACGCATCGTCGCGATTGCCTACAAGACCCAGCGCAGTAAAATATGCGTTTTTCATATACTTTTTTACGATAGCTGCGAACTCGTCTCTCGATATCCTTCGGGCAGGCACCATTACTACTACTTCTTCTTCACAAACGCTGCACACTTTATCTGGCTCCAAAATCAGTGATTATGATGCAAACGCCGACTTTAATGTCTTTTTCTACAATAATATACATTACGAAGCGCGAATTTATTCAAATTATTTTATATTTTTCACCTCGATAGTTGAAGTATGAAAAGATAATGAGGCGACAACAATTTTGAGCGGGAAATTACCGTATTTTAGGTGGTGATTGCAGTAAAAACTGCGGGAAAAGACCGAAAAAAGTTGCAATTTTACGATTGATTTGGTAATGTAGTATAATCGGAATATATGTTCGTGTTCCCAAGTGGCGTATAGAAAGAAGATTGAGAAACACGGTGAGTTCAGGAAGAAATGAACTCCAACTTTTCTTTGAGGCTGAGGAATTATGAAGACCGATAGAAAAAACTCGTTTAGTGAGCTTCGACCTTCTGGAATCATTTTGATTGCTGCCGTTGCGGCATTGCTCTGTTCCACTGCCGCCTACGCTCAAAAAGGAATGGGAGATTATACGGGTATAGCGCGCGAGCCGATAAAGCCCCCTATAACCCGGCTATCAGGCATAGTGCATGAAATTAGGACCCACCCCTGCGAGCATACGACGGGAAAGGCTGAAATTGGAACACACTTAATTCTCAAGAGCAGCCAAAATCAAGAGTTCAATATCCACATAGGACCGGCGACAGCGGTTGCGGACATCGTCAAGCGGTTGGCGGTCGGAAAGGAGATTGAGGTATTTGGATTTCATACTGAGAAGATGCCTGCCGACCATTACGTCGCCAAGCAATTGGTCTTCGGGGGCCGGAGCTTCGATTTGCGCGACGCTTCGCTTCGCCCCTTCTGGGCTGAAAGTAACCTCCGTACCCGGGGTGGAGGTAAGAACCGGTTAGCAACTGGACCACAATCCAGAGGGCCGATAAGGTATGGTTCGCAGCGCCGGCCCGGATGGCGGGGACGTCCGCGTCGTGGCAATTGGCAACGGCGCCGCTTCGGGTGCTGCGTTCGTGGATATGGCCGTATGTGCGGCTATCCTCAAGGTAGGCGACGGCTGCAAAGACAGCTTTGCAGGTGAAAGCACACCGTCAAATCCGGGAGTATATAAGAGCAGCGGGGGAAACAGGAACCACCGAAGCAATAGTATCTGAGCCTGGCAAGTTCGCTCTCAATATTGTATTATTCTCAAAATCATCTTCTTGTATGTCCGGCCCTGAACCTGCCGCTCCCAAATTTATTTGAGGGTTGGATATTCTCGGATTTCCGCTTCGTCTAAAGTCGGTTCTTTGATTTCGCGGGAAGGGTAAAAGGGATCTCATGCGGTGTAAGTTGAAGCGGCGGTTGCTCCGCCTCTTCCCGTCCAGTTTGTGTGAAAGAATTCGCCGCGCGGTTTATCTACCCTTTCGTAGGTATGTGCGCCAAAATAATCACGTTGTGCCTGCAGCAGATTGGCCGGCAGGCGGCCGCAGCGATAGCCGTCGTAGAAGGCCAGAGCTGCACTCATAGCAGGCATCGGGACACCCATCTCGACCGCCGTTGTAACAACACGGCGCCAGGCCGGTTGTGCCTTCTCGACGGCCTCCTTGAAGAACGGGTCGAGCAGCAGGTTCTCGAGGTTCGGATTTCTATCAAACGCTTCTTTTATCTTGCCGAGGAAGGCTGAACGGATGATACAGCCGCCTCGCCACATAAGGGCGATACCGCCGTAGTTCAGGTTCCAGTTATGTTCTTTTGCCGCGGCGCGCATAAGCTGATAACCCTGGGCGTAGCTGACAATCTTGGAGGCATAAAGGGACTGGCGCAGGTCGTCTACGAATGCTTTTTTATCGCCGGCAAACTGCGGCTTGGGGCTGGTAAGGACCTCGGATGCTGCCGCGCGTTCTTCTTTTAGTGCGGAAAGGCATCTTGCAAAGACGGCCTCACCGATTAGCGTCAGTGGCTGGCCGAGGTTCAGGGCCTCAATGGCGGTCCATTTGCCTGTCCCTTTCTGGCCGGCTGTGTCGAGAATAAGGTCGATGACCTCATTACCGTCCTCATCTTTGTACCCGAGGATGTCACGCGTTATCTCGATAAGGTAGGAGTCGAGCTCGCCCTTGTTCCAAACAGAAAAGACCTCGTACATTTCCTGGTTTGTCAAGCCGAGGCCCTGCTTCATCATCTGATAGCTCTCGCATATCATCTGCTTATCGCCGTACTCGATTCCGTTGTGTGTCATTTTGACGAAGTGTCCGGCCCCGTTCTCGCCGACCCAGTCGCAGCACGGCTTGCCCTCGGTCTTGGCACAGATAGCCTGGAAGATGGGTTTTACACTTTCCCACGCCTTCGGCGAGCCGCCCGGCATCATTGATGGGCCTTTGAGTGCGCCCTCTTCCCCGCCGGATACGCCTGTGCCTATGTAGAGTTTGCCTTTGCTCTCGACATACTCGGTACGGCGGATAGTATCGGGGAAATGTGAGTTGCCGCCGTCGATTATAATGTCGCCGTCTTCAAGGACGGGCAGAAGCTTCTCGATGAAGGCGTCCACTGGAGGCCCGGCCTTGACCAGCAGCATTACCTTGCGCGGCTTTTTCAGGTTCCGTGAAAGCTCCTCTATAGAGTGGCAGCCGATGATGTTTTTGCCTTTGGCGCGGCCAGCAATAAAATCGTCCACCTTCGAGACGGTACGGTTGAAGCAGGCCACTGTAAAGCCCTTGCTTTCCATATTAAGGATGAGGTTTTCACCCATAACTGCCAGGCCTATCAGGCCGATATCCGCCTGCGGTGAGCTTGTCGAATCCGCCTTTGCCATTTTGTACTATCCTTTCTAATTTGTTATTTACTATTGACTCGGAATACTCGGTATGTACCCACTGGATAATCTGTGCAGCATTTCACCGGCGTGGGGGACAACCAAAATCCCTTTTTCTTCTTTATTTTCGTAATTAGCTATATCAATCTGGTCCGGGTCCATATAGCCCAGATTCACCTTTCGGCAGCGTTCTCTACTGATGCCGGTCGCGAGCACCACATTAATCCTTGGCTTTTCGACGCCGTCGATATATGTGCCGATGCCTTTAAGATGGGTGGAATGTGCTGTTACCGCCCGCGGGATGCCGGCGAATTTGTCCATTCGCTTGAGGAAATAATCTCGCGTATGGTAGCCGATCTGGTCTAAGAACTTGCCGTGAGTATATGAAATTTCAGTAATGTGCGGCGCGTAGATAATAATTGTCCCGCCGTCAGCGACTATCGGTTCGAGTTTGTACATCGCTTTGGCAGCCGTCCAGATGTCGTCATACATCTTCGGTGCGATTCCGAGGATGGTTTTATACGGCTTGTCTTTATAGACAATGTGCACTTTCTCGGAGAGCCGGGCTGCCTTTTCCCAGGCCTCTATACAATCGCCGATAAACAGCCCCTTAAGTTTGTCGTCAACGGAAACTATGGCAAATAATTTTCGGGGCATTTTTATAAACGAGGCCGCCTTTTCAACCACTTTGCGTGGTGGCGTCCATACGTTGCCGTTTATTTTCGGATTTGTGCACACGGCACCGAGCCAATGAAAGAAGTCTATGATTTCGGTGCCTGCGATTCCGGGAAAGATATATTTATGCCCCCCCGAAAAGCCCACAACCTCGTGCGGAAAGACGGGGCCTAAGATGAAAAATTCATCATATTCGAAGAGAAGTTTGTTAATCCGGATGTCCACTTCTTCGCGAAAGAGACCATCGGTTATGCTGTCGATTTCGTCAGCGGAGATTTTTCCAATAGAAGTGAGTGCTTCAGGTTTTTGCCATTCGTGATTGAAGAATTTTATCGATGCGTATTTACCGCTGCGCTCACTTGATGTCATTCCAAGCCTTCTGCAGATTTGCTCTTCCGTCAGAGGTTGATGGGTCCCAAGCGCAACGAGTATATCGAGGACCTTTGCCTTTTGCTCCAGGTTGTCATAGGCGATTTTGAAAATGTCACCTACAGGGCCGGAACGGGTATTGTCGGGAACTATCAGCAGAAGCCGCTTGCCGGCGTAGTCGTTTTGCGCAAAGAACTCGGCGATTGCTTCGCCAGCCTGGTCGTTCTCAACGCAACCGTCTTTGTTTTGTCGTTCGATTACCATTATTCGTTTCTTATGAAGCGTATCTTGTATTTCGCTTCACGCTGTTCGGTTTACGTTTTTTCCCAGGGCGGTGTTTCGGGCAAATACGCATCGAATTCTGCAATCACTTTTTCCTCGTATTCGCCCGCATATTCGCCGTTGATGAATTTATCGAAGGCCACATCTGCGAATCTCTTCCAGGATTTGACCTCATCGCCCGGATTAATCGGATAAAACAGGGCATCGTTTGCCTTGGCGGCTTTCATATCACCGGGCGCGTCGCCGACCATTAAAATGTGGTTCTTTTCATACCTGCCCTTTGCGGCGTATTCAAGGTGCTGGGCCTTCTTACCCATTTCCTGGCCCGCTATTACTTCGACGTACTTGGCGATGTCATGTTCTTCCCACTCGCGGGCAAGGGCCTCGTTCGGTGTTGCAGAAACAACGATAACGTCTGCCAGCGGTGTAATTTTTTCCAGACTCTCACGGACGTAAGGAAATGGAGGCAAGCCCTTGACAATCTGGCCTATCGCCTCATTGACCTTTTCGCTCCACGCCAGCGCAAGCTCCAGCTCGCGCTTGGCATCGGGTTCCGAGGCGGCGGCAATGGCCTGTTTGAGTCCGTCATTACTCAATAGACTATTCGGGTCATCTACCCATGCAAAATAGTGCGGGTATTGCGGCACCTTAAAGTCCCTTGCTTTGACCATTGGGTGAGACGGAAGTAATTCTGCAATGATGCGCTTGGTTGTTTTATGCCGGTTGAACCCGCGCGTTTTGGAAAACAGGTCCGCAAATTCCTTGCATTCGCGTACCGCCTTCGCCACCGGCTGAAGGCCGAAATAGCCAATCAGCCAGGGACAAAAACATTCCCGCTGCTTTATCCCCATCGTGTCGAAGGCACAGCCGTCCGAGTCGATACCGACGAAAAATTTCTTTTTTGGCTTGAAGTCTTTTAGGGGTTGTGCTGGGTCGGTCATTTTTTTCTCCTGAAAATTATACTCCACTAAAGGCGGAAAAGCCGCCGTCGATGGGGACGACAACACCGGTGACGAACTTTGCTGCATCACTTAGAAGCCACATCACCGTTCCAATCAGCTCTTGCGGCTCACCGAACCTTCCCATCGGCGTATGGTCGATGATTGTCTTGCCGCGGTCGGTCAGCTCGTCGGTTTTTTCATCGGTCAAGAGGAACCGATTTTGTTCGGTCAGGAAAAATCCCGGAGCAATCGCATTTACGCGGATGTCTTTGGAATAGTTCTGGCAGACGTGGACCGCCAGCCATTGCGTGAAGTTGCTCACCGCTGCTTTGGCCGCGGAGTATGCGGCGATTTTGGTTAATGGACGGAAAGCGTTCATACTCGAAATATTCAGTATCACGCCGGCGCCGTTTTCAGCCATCTGTTTGCCGAAAACCTGCGTCGGCAGCAAGGTGCCTAAGAAATTCAGGTCGAAAACAAACCGGACGGCCTCGCTCGGCAAATCGAAAAAGGAAAGGTCCGGCGAAGTAGTCGCTTCTTTTTTGTTTCCGCCGGCTCCGTTAATCAGTATGTCGATTTGGCCGAACTCGGAATTGATTTCCTTTTTGGCCGACTCCAGACTCTCTTTATCTAATACGTCACATTTAACGGCGATGGCCTGGCCTTGTCCGGTTCCAATTTCATCAGCAACTTCGGCTGCGGCGGTTTCATCTATGTCCAGAACAGCGATTTTTGCACCGGCTTTGGCCAGCGCCGCAGCCATTGCGCCGCAAAGAACGCCACCGCCTCCGGTAATCACGACCGCTTTGTCTTTAACTTCGAATAGATTGCTCATTATGTTTATCCTTCTGGATTAGAGGTAGTTTGGAAGCTTCTTCTCCAATGGTTTGCGTTCGAATCTCATAAAAACGGGTAGTCCATCTTTGCCGATTTTAATCGGAGCTTCGCCCTGTACTAACGGCCTTACGTAATCGCGCATCGCATCGGTGATATGATTGCCCTTATCATTTATGTACTCAGTGGGCACTTTCTTTTCGCCGTTGGCAACGTCTCTTAACTCTGCCAGCCCTGTTGTGCATTTGTATTCCGGCCCGTCTGCGCGTTCCAGGGTTACCATTTTGCCGTTCTCGCCTTCCATCGCATACCTTACAGCCATCTGCCCACACATATAAGCCTCGTTGACGTCGGTCAGCGATGCAAAGTGCATGGCGGTTCGCTGGTTAGTGCCGAGCTTATTGAAGCGGGCCTTTATGCCGACTTCCTTTTCGATCACGGCCTTGAGCATATCACCTACGCCGCCGAGCTGAACGTGGCCGAAGTCGTCCTTGGCGAAGGCCCCGCTGTCGGCGGTGATGTACTTGCCTTTTTCATCCTTGAGGCCTTCGCCGGCAACGATAAAGACCCTGCGCAGTTCTTTGAGCACTTGCTTTACATCGCTGACGAATTTGTCCCAGGAGAAACCTGCTTCGGGCAGATATACGAGATGCGGTGCGTCTTCGGGGCTGGTTGCAGCAAGGCCTGTTGCTGCTGCTATCCAGCCGGCGTTCCTGCCCATAACCTCAAGTATAGTGCACGTGTCGTGTGTATAGAGTGCTTCCGTATCTCTGCCCGCTTCGGCTGCACACGTAGCGACGTATTTTGCCACGCTGGGGTATCCCGGACAATGGTCTGTGCAGGCAAGGTCGTTATCGACCGTCTTCGGAATGCCCATACAGACCAGCTCATAGCCGGCGTCTGCGGCTAATTTGTTGACCTTATCGGCGGTGTCCATCGAGTCATTACCGCCGGCATAGAAGAAGTAATGGATGTCGTGGGCCTTGAAGACGTCGAGTATCCTTTCGAAATCCGCCCTGGATTCTTCGAGCGATTTCAGTTTATACCTGCACGAGCCGACGGCTGCCGCGGGTGTTTGCTTTAATGCCTCGATGGTCTCCGGCTTTTCAGCGGAGATATCGAATAAATCCTCGCCTAAAACGCCTAATATGCCGTTGGTGGCGCCTATTACGCGGCCGATTTTGCCTGATTTCATCGCTTCCTGAACTGCGCCGCAGGCACTTGAATTGATTACAGCGGTCGGCCCGCCGGACTGTGCCACTATAGCATTGGCTTTTGAATTCATCGTAATTACTCCATTACAGGTTTTTACAGTCTTGATTGAATCGCCTCAATGCGGCAGAATATACACCACGACTATCAGGATTTCAATAGTTTTTAGTTTTGGCCTTATAATGAGTGAAATCAGGCATGTTTGCGGAGCAGAATATGGCAAACTATATGATAGCACAGTTCGACGATATCGATGCCGTCAAGTGCCCCTGCGGCTTCTCACGGCGGGCCTTTGTCAGCTCGGATAATACCGTGGCCACTATGCACATAGTCGATATCGAAGAAGATGCGAAGGTCCATTATCATAAAAAACTCACGGAGGTCTATCTTGTCCTTGAGGGCGAAGGGCACATGGAACTGGATGGCCAAGTCGTTCCTGTGAAACCCTTTACCGCCATCTTTATAAAGCCCGGCTGCCGCCATCGCGCCGTCGGCAGGATGCGAATTGTCAATGTTTCCATCCCCGCCTTCGACCCCCAAGACGAATGGCTCGACTGACTTCCGTAGGTTTTAATAATGCTTTGTTATCCTCGAGGTTACGTTCATTTTGGCTTTTTGGAGATTGGGTTTGTTTTGCATATTTTTCTTATAATTTCGTACGTAATCTTTCGTACATTTTCACTTTCGGGGCTGGCAATAGGGAGAAAAAAGTATATCAGGTAATCAGGTAAACAGGAAGTGGATACCAGGAGAACAGGAGAGGAGAGCAGGGCATATAAATGATTAATGATTCCTTCGATTTCACTCAGGACAGGTATTGATGATTGATAATTGAGAATGCCGCGTTCCGTCCAATCCGTCCAAGGGCCGGACTTTCAGCGCTTCGCTCGGAATGACGGTAAGGAATATCGAATCCTTCGATAGAACCCAGGACGGGTACGTTCCCTTCGACCGGCTCAGGGCAGGCCTCGCAATGACCCCGCCACAGGTGGCGGGGCTAACCATGACCACCCAAATAAATTTGGGGTGCTAAACAACCCCGCAATAAATTGCGGCGGAACTTGCGCGGCAATAATGGTGGGTGTGGATAAAATGGTTTGAAAATTTATCCGTTCGGTGTAGACTGGCCGATGGTACTGAATGATGAGTTTTTGATTTGCAGGACAGGATTATGGCTGAATTTAAGATGGGCATCCCCCAGAGGCGGATTTCCGACCAAAAGATTGAGCCGGCACAGAGGATAAAACGGCTGCCGCCCTACCTGTTCGGGCGATTGAATGCGCTGAAACTATCGAAACGACAGGCAGGCGCCGACATTATCGACCTGGGGATGGGTAATCCCTCCGACCGGGCGCCGCAGGTGGTTATTGACAAGCTGTGCGAAGCGGCACAGGACCGGCGAAACCACCGGTACAGCTCGTCAAGAGGTATTAAAGGGCTGCGAAAAGAAATCGCAAAAAAATACGAGCAAAAATGGAACGTGCAGCTCGACCCGGCAACAGAGGTCTTAGCGTGCATTGGCTCGAAAGAGGGTTTCAGCCATCTGTGCCTGGCGATGCTCGGGCCGGGGGACACAGCGATAGTGCCGGACCCTGCTTTTCCGATTCACAATTACGCCGTCGCTTTGGCCGGCGCGAACGTGATATCGGTGCCGCTCGGCTGCGATGAAAAATTCATAAACAATATCGCGATGGTCTGCGAGAACCTTTATCCGAAGCCGAAGCTGCTTATCCTCAATTACCCACACAATCCGACGGCGATGACGGTTGATGAGGGATTCTTTGAGCCGGTCGTGGATTTGGCAAAGCGATTCGGGATAGCGGTGATACACGATTTTGCTTATGGTGAGACGTGCTTTAACGGATATAAGGCGCCGAGCTTTCTTTCGGTGAAAGGAGCGAAAGATATCGGCGTTGAATTTATTACGATGAGCAAGCCGTACAGTATGGCCGGCTTTAGAATCGGCTTCGCCGCCGGCAGCAAGTACATGCTCGAATACCTTGCGACGATAAAAGGCTACTACGACTACGGCATATTTCAGGCGGTACAGATAGCGGGCATTATTGCCCTGCGAGAGTGTGAGTCCGATATTGCCGCTCAGAATGAGAGGTATCAGTCGCGGCGGGATGTGGTCTGCGATGGGCTTGCCAGGCTCGGCTGGGAAGTGCAAAAGCCGCGGGCGACAATGTTCGTATGGGCAAAGGTACCAGCCGAACACCTCAGAGGCAAAGGCACTATCGATTACGCGATGGACCTGATGGAATATGCAGAGGTCGCAATCGCTCCGGGCAGGGCCTTCGGCGAAAACGGCGAAGGGTATATGCGGATTGCCCTTGTGGAAAATGAGCAGCGTCTGCGGCAGGCGGTTCGCAATATCAGCCGATTTGTCCGCGAAAAGCCGATAAGAAGAAAGCCAATAAAGAAAAGCTAAGCCGCATTTTTCTATCTTTCTGTAATCAGGCATTTTTAGAAGTTGTATTGACTGGTCGTTAAGATAGATGGCCTCTTGCATTTTATCCGCGCAAAAGCCCCCTTAAGTTTAAATCCCTACCAATAAATCTGCATTCTTACTTCCTTGGCCCGTTAGAAGTAAGGCGTATTAGCCCAAGTTACGCAGTTATGAGGTTGGATAGGGGTTTTTGATAGCGCCAGGGGCAATTTATGCCAAAAGTCTTCACTACATTTGCGCTATTTCGTCTATTCGGCGCAGCCGTTGCGGCAA
>DUZJ01000088.1 GCA_013349615.1 Planctomycetota bacterium
ATGCCGCGCAGAACAGGACTTTTACGGCAATATCACACGCAAAGAGCCGAATACAATCGCTGGTCGCTGGTAAAATGCGGAGCAAATTCTGCCCCGTTTTGCATCTTTACAGGGATGAAAAATTCAAAAAAACGCTGGAGACTATGAAACTGATAGACGAAGCGGTCAATAAGCCGGAAAAGAATTAAAAGAGAATAATTAGACGCAGATTACGCTGATTAACGCAGATGTTTAATAATTTTTTATCTTTCAGCGAAATCTGCGAAATCAGCGTCAAAAACAAAACCGGAGCTGATATGAAAAATAGCAAAGAGTATTCGAAAAAAGTACACGACTTGCACCGCAGATTGAAGGCCAAATACCCAAAGGCCAAAAAGATAAACTACGATGAGCCGGCGGACGCACTTGTTTATGCTATCGTTGGCGAAAATATGAGTGAGCCTGCGACTGAATCCGCGATTAGAAAATTTGGTGATTATTTCATCGATTTGAACGAGCTGCGTGTCTCGCGAGCAGAAGAAATTGCAGAAGTGTTGGGCAAGGATACACCTGTCACAAAAGATATAGCTTTAACAATTACCATGGCTTTAAGGGCCGTATTCGAAAAATATAATAGTGTCAGTTTAAAGGCCTTGAAGAAAATCGGCAAACGTCCAGCCAAACAGGTTCTTGAGAAGATGGACGGTGTCAGCCATTTTGCAGTCAACTATTTGCTCCTTACATCTCTGCATGGCCATGCCGTACCGCTCACAAAAAGGATGATAGAATACGTAAGAAGCAACAAGCTGGTCCATGCTGACGCTGATGAACAACAGATAGAAGGCTTTTTAGCCAAGCAGATACCGGCTGAAAGTGCATACGAGTTTTACTCTCTTTTGCGACGTCAGAGTGAATCACGAAGGCACAGAGATAAGAAAAAAATGGTTCACAAAGCAAAGGCAAAAACGGCGTCTAAAACCAAAAAGAAAAGAAAATAAGTCAGGGCGGCCACGCAGGGGCGCCACTACAAACGAGAAACGAAAAATGGCAGAAAAAACAAAAGAAGGCGACCACGCAGGGGCGCCCCTACTAAAATTAGGTATTCCCACGGGCAGTTTGCAAAAGGCGACTATTGAGCTTTTCAGCAAAGCCGGGTTCCACATTTCGGATTTAGAAAGAAGTTACTCCCCAACTATAGACGACGAGCAAATCCAGCCGATTTGTCTTCGTGCACAGGAGATGAGCAGATATGTCGAAGACGGGGTCCTGGATGCCGCCATTACCGGCTACGATTGGATAATGGAAAACGATTCGGATGTAGTGCAGGTTGCTGAGCTTGCCTACAGCAAGGCGACAAGCAAACCTGCCAGATGGGTACTGGCTGTGCCTGATGAAGCGAAAGTAAGCTCGGCCCAGGAACTGGCGGGAGGTGTAATCGCAACTGAGCTGATTAACGTGACGAAGAAATATTTTGCAGAAAAAAAAATCGATGTACGAGTCGAATTTAGCTGGGGCGCTACCGAGGTAAAGGCCCGATTGGTGAACGCAATAGTTGAGCTTAGCGAGACCGGAACGTCACTGCGGGCAAATCATCTGCGGATAATAGATACCGTGATAGCCTCTACAACAAGACTCATCGCAAATAAAGCCGCCTGGCAGAATAAATTCAAGCGGGAAAAAATAGAAAATATCTCCATACTGCTTAATGCCGCCATTGACGCCGGCAACAGAGTCGGTCTGAAAATGAACGTAAAAAAGGCCGATTTGGAATCGATACTGAAGGTACTACCCGCTGAAAAGAGCCCGACAATTTCGAGTTTGGCAAACTCGGATTACGCCGCGGTAGAAGTGGTTATCGAAGATAAAGTGGAACGGTCACTGGTTCCGGCTCTGAAACGGGCAGGCGCCTCAGGCATAATCACTTATCCTCTCAATAAGGTAATCCACTAATAAGTTGGTAGTTCGTAGTTGTTAGTTCAGAGACTACGAACTACGAACAATGAACTACGAACTAAAAATAAGGAGAGTAGATACGATGATACCAAACCGGACCGTAGGGGCAGGCCTGCGTGCCTGCCCGGGGCAACCACATAGGATTGCCCCTAAGTTTTTTCTGGGCCTGTTCATAGCCCTTTGTCTTTGCTGCCGGGCAAAGGAACAGCAAGCAGAGAAAGAAGCCGAAAGCAGTGCGACTGCTGAAACAAAAGAGGTGGAGACTTCGACGGTGAGCTCAGTCGAACCGGTCAAAGCCCCCCCTGGGCTGCCAAATGTCGTTGCCAAAATTGAAGATTACGTCATCACAAAAGAGGAGCTTGAGACAAGGCTAATGATGGAGCTTCGCCCCAAACCTTACGAATACAGAAGCGATGCCGAGCCGCCTAACGCCAAAACATTGCTTCTGGAAATGATAGCAGAAAAAGCGATGATAATAGAAGCTCGCAAGGGCAACCACACAGGGTTGCCCCTACTGGAAGACGAAGCAATCCAGGCGTCGCTCAAGCGATTTAAGGAAAGAAGGCTTGTAAACTCATTGGTCAAGATTCATCTGCAGGACAAAATAACGGTTACAGACACAGAAATAGATGAAAAGATAAAAGCCAGTAGGGGCGGTTCGCGAACCGCCCTTACCCGGGAACGCGCAAAGGCAATGCTCACAAGGGCAAAAGCCAACAGACTCTTCAGCCAATATTACAATGACCTGTGCAAAAAGTTCCACTTTGAAAAGGTGAGCGATAATTTCCCCAAAGCAGGCCAAATCCACGAAAGATTATTACTTCGACCTCAAAAACCCCGCAAATTTGGATTTATTCGCATCAGTCAAGTAAAAGACGAGTTGACGCCGGAAGAAAAAAACATTGTTCTGGCAACGTATGATTATGGAAAAGTAACGTTGAAGGACTGGTTCGATGCATTGTTTGAATTATCTCCACCGAGTCGGCCCAAAGACTTGAATACTCTAATTGGTGTTGAACGGTTATTAGACCAAGCTTCGAGGACGCCGATTCTTGTCTCCGAGGCAAAGTTGCTCGGACTTGACAAGGACGAGAATTTCCTAAAGCAAGTAAAAGAGTCCGAAGACAGGATATTACTCAACAAAACCAGGAGCGAAAAGAGCAAGGACATTAAGGGCCCAATAGCCGAGGAGCAGATAGTCGCCTACTTCAACAAGAACAAGGAAGCATTCGGGACGCAGAAGACGCTCGAGATTGACCAAATCTGGTGCCAGGACCTTAAAACCGCCCGGAAGGCAAAGGCCGAACTGGATAACGGCAGGGACTTCGAGTCAGTTAAACAAACATATTCTCTGGAAAAAAAACGTGATCCCTCTAACGCCTATCCCGACAGCAAGGGAATGTTCTTCAAGGATCTATGGAAAGGCGAGCCAAATGAGATAGTCGGCCCGGTAAGGGGCTTTTTTCACAGTGACGGAGTCAAGTGGCGCATCGTTAAAATATTGGAAAAGACGCCTGGCGAGGCAAAAGAATACTCGATTAATATGAAAAACAATATCGAAGCGAAAATGTTGGAGAAACAAAGAAACGAAGCCCTGGAGAAATACAGAAAAGAAATCCTTGAAAAATATTCATACGAGATTTATGACGAGAGAATCAGAGACATTGACCCACTGGATATACCTTAAAGACAAAATATAACCAAACAATCTCTGAGAGAGCAGAATCTTTTTTATATTAAGATAGAAATTTTGTAGGCAGGTTTATAAAAGCAAATAAAAAAGGCTGTGAGTATTAGTTTCACAGCCTCAAAAGCTCTAATTAAAATATACAACTTAAACTGATAAGTCATTCTTGGGAGAGCTTAATTACATAGTCTAATGCTGCGTCTCCCTTCCTGGAATTCCACAACTTCCATATCGGCACTTTATAATCTGGCGTGATATATTTGGCTCCCGGGGGACGGCAGACGGAAAAAATGGCAGTTGACACCATATACACTAAATGCGAGTGGGGCAATTCTCCAAGTATCACATCTCCAGGCTTCTGCTTGTCAATCCTCCATCGGATTTTTCGGCCAACCAGCGGAGCCATCTTATAACACTGGACGGTGTTAGCGAATAGCATGCCGGATGAAAACACATCAGGGCCAATTAATACATAAGTCTTTCCCTTAAATCTTAATGCATCATCTACAGGATTTACATATTTGGCTTCTGTGACGTAAGTGCCAGGCAACAATGTGCCTTCTTCAGACACTTCCAATTCAGTTATATGAAAGTCCCTTTCCAGCAATTCGAGCAAATTTATGTCACATTTACTATAAAACACCAGGGATTCTTCAGATATCCTTCTCTCAGCTTTTTCAAAGTGCCTGAAAGGAGTATCTGCGATATATCGCAACAATTCGGATGCATTGCCAGAGTAGCCCCCCTGGTTGTGTCTCATATCTATGATTAAGGTGCCAACTTTGTGCTCGTTAATATCCCTGAAGAAACGCTCAAAAAACGCCTTATACAAATGGTGTTCCCAGGGCATTCCGCATGTATTAAACTTCAATATACACAACGACCGTTCTCTTGATATCGCATAGCTATTGGACCCCACGGTCTCCTTGCTCTTAATATCTGAGTAAATCTCACCAGCAAAACGGCGTTGCTGACCAATACTCCCGCCTACTGGTGTATATATCTCTGTGTGATCATCCTCAAGAGCCTTAACGACAGGTCTAATCACGCTGTGAAACTGTCTTAAGGACAGCTCTTTGTTCAATCGCTTGCTGCAATTCGCTAAAGCCTTTTCGAAGGACATCTGATAATCAGAGCATTTCAAATGGGGATGCACAGACGTCACGACACGCCCAAAGGTCTCCAGATCAGCCAATTGTTGCGAGGGCAGGAGTTTTTCCGTGTCACCATCTTTAATGCTTAAACCGGACTTACAACCACTCAAGGTGATTATTGCGGAACTCAATAGAAGGATTTTAGACATCACCATGAGGGGTGCTGTGATTTTTTGTGTCAAAAAATTTGAGAACATTTAAATTTCCCCTGATATATTGCTAATAAAGGTTTATATACTATCAAATCACAGTTCATTTATCACGAACTACTTGGGAAATCCCGGATTAAGCGAGGATTTGAAAAACCAGCAACGATACTGGAATCATTGTGGTCTTGACTGCGGATAGCCATGAGATCCCCGCAAAAGCCTTCTATGTCGCCGTTACCATCGCCAACGCAGACCGGGGGAGCAACAATAACCGCACAAACAGCCGGTAGAAAATTTTGTTGCAAAACAATACCATATCGCGTATATCGCATTGCGTGGTCTCTTTGTTGTACGCATCACACAATACGAGATATTAGATATGGTTTTCACACTGCATAGATATATATTTCGGGAGCTTTTGAAAGTTTTCGTGCCTGCCGCGTTAGCTTTGACGCTAATCCTGAGCCTTGGCAGTATTCTGCGTCCTGTGCAGGAATACGGTGTAGGCCCCCGCCAGGTGGTTCACCTCATGGGCTATTTTCTGCCGATAGCGCTGACGTTCGTATTGCCGATGGCGGCTTTATTCGCAGCAGCTTTAGTCTATGGCCGATTCGCAAGCGATAATGAGCTTGATACCTGCAGGGCAAGCGGAATATGTCTGCTGACACTTATTTATCCGGGCTTGACGCTGGCGATTATCGTGGCGATAGCAAATTTGATTTTGAGTTTCCACGTGGTGCCGACTTTCGTACACCGCGCCGAAAGTGCTCTTAAGGCCGACGCCAAACAGATACTTTTCCGCAACATCCAGCGAAAAGGTTTTTATAAACTGCCGCCGGAAGGCCAATATGTAATTTATGCCGACCAGGCCAATCTGAAAAATGATACGCTTTCAGGCGTGGTCGTCGCTGAAGTGAAACACAACGAAATACAAAATATCGTTACGGCCGAAAACGCCAAAATAAATTTCAATCCGCATGAAAGATTCAATGAGGTCCAAATAACTGCATATAACACATACAAAATAGGCGCTGAAGACGAAGGAGGCTTCTCCGCGGAATGGCTGCCGTTGACGATGGAGTTCGGCTCGCTGTTAGGCGATGATATAAAGTTCAAAAAGATTGGCGAAATGAAGGAAATCAGGGACGTTGACCTGATGCTGTTTTATCCGATTGCAAAATCAGCTCGCGGCATTTACGCCCAATTTACCGTGGAGTCATTAGCAGAAGATATTGCCGACAGGATAACCGATGAACCCGGCAGCTTCTATAAACTGCACAGTGCCGAGAAGTTTGTCGAATTTACCGCCAGTCACTGCAGCGCAGGGGACGGAAAAGAAGTCGAATTGTCGGGCGAAGTCGTAGTGGTTGAATACGATACGGCCGGCAAGCAGCGTTTACGCACTTTGCAGTGCGAAAAGGCTTCGCTGCATCTCGAAGGCGATGAGATGGCGCCAACTTTGACAATGGAGCTTTACAACCCTACATGGCACCGGGTGGAGGGTCCGGAAGGTTTGGCGATGGGCTGGCTTCGTATTCGCGGCTTGATTATGCCCAAAGCAGTGAGAGACGTAACAAATAAATTCGCAACCGAGGATGGTCTGGATGCCAAAAAATTGGCTTCGCAGTCTGCACTACAAAAAGAGCCAAGCTCGAAACTCAAGGGTCTGCAAAATAAGCTTCAAGAAACAATACGGAATACGTTAGCTGAAATAGAGGCTGAAATACATTCTCGGCTGGTATTCGGAATAGGCTGCGTGTCGTTGATAATGATTGGCATTGGTTTGGGTATTATTTTCCGGGGCGGACATCTGCTCAGCGCTTTCGGCGCGAGCTCGGTGCCCGCAGCGGTGCTGATAGTGTGCATAATGATGGGCAAAAATATTACTAAAAACCCCAAAGTACAGACCGGTTCGGGCATAATATTAATGTGGGCGGGTCTGGTGTTCTTGTCCTTGTTGGCCGTAGGGATATACCACAGACTGCTGAAAAATTGATTATTGACACCTCTGCCGGCAATAAGGCCGAGCAAGAGAAAATAATCAATAACAATGACAAAGTGAAACAGCAAGGCTGATATGAAAATATTGGACAAATATGTCGCCAAGAACTTTGTGATTGGCTATTTGATTGCTTTTTGCGTGCTGATAGGCCTGCGAATAATCATTGACTTGTTCGTGAATCTCGATGAATTTACCGAGCATCCCGACCTGGCTCCCCTGGCGGTTATTAAAAACATATTGAGCTTTTACGGTCTGCACAGCACGCTCTACTTTCGCGATTTCGCGGGAATGATAACCGTAGTTGCAGCGGCCTTCTCACTGGGCAAAATGGTGCGCTGCAATGAATTAGTGGCCGTGATGGCTTCGGGAGTTAGTCTAAAGCGCGTGATTGCGCCGATAGTACTCCTTGCATTACTGCTGACGGGTCTTTTGGTAGTTGACCAGGAACTTTTAATACCTCCGTTTAGCGACAAGCTTGTGCGCGGCCAGGACGCTATTCGCGGTCAGGAGTCCTATGACGTATGGTTTATAACTGACGCTAATGGCTCACTAATTTGCTCTCCAAAATTCGACGTAAAAACATCAACGCTGTATAATCCAACTATCATTACACGTCGCAAAACAGCCAAGCCAGGCATTTGGGAAACAACCGGCCGGATATCAACCGAAAAGGCCGTTTACGATCCGAATACCAGAGAGTGGGTCTTAACCAATGGGCGATTCACCGAAAAAGACTCCAGAAAGGTTGCTCTGCCGATTGCTTCTTACCCCACCGACATCACTCCGAAAGACATTCCTGTCAGACGCAAGTCCCAGCACTTAACTTTGCTTAGTTCTCGACAGTTGGCTGTTCTTGCAGCCCAAAGAACAAAAATCAAAGACCTCGCTCAGCTTTACAGCCAGAAGCATTTTCGCATTACCGAGCCGATTATCAACCTGGCAATGCTTATGGTGTGTCTGCCGATTTTGGTTTGTCGCGACCCAAAATCGATGAAGACCGCTGTTATGATCAGCTTCGCCACGACGGCGGCTTGCTTTATCACAACTTTTGTCTGCAAAATGCTTGCCACAGAGGTTGTCTTTGACAGAGTAATGCCGGAGTTGTGGGCGTGGCTGCCGGTTTTTATCTTCCTGCCGATAGCCTTTATCGAACTGGATTCGATGAAAACATAGTAGGGGCGGCCCTGCGTGGCCGCCCTAACCCTGACAATGCCAACAACGCATCAGGGCAACCACATGGGGTTGCCCCTGCTAAAAATTGAATTTCAACTGAGTGCCAAGGACATTGGCATCTTTCCAGTCATCACCGGATTCGCTCGACTGCCAGAGGTAAAAAACATTACATTTGATACCCTCTGATAACTTAAAGGAAAGTCCCGAATACAACCTGTTTTTCTTGAAACCATCGCCATCGAGATTAAAGAACACCTCATCGGCCACATAAGGCTGCAATTTAAGCTCCGTAAATTCGAATGGCAATTTTACCGTGACCTTGTTCCTGTACCTCCAAAGGTCCTTGTTGTCTTCTCTGTCACGATATTCAAATCTTGACCTATTACTCACGCCAAGGTCAAACAGTTGACCTTTGAACGTAATATTCAGGTGCGGGCGATTTTCCTGGCTCCACTCACTTTCGCTGTCTCCTCTTGCGAACACCTCCCTGTAGTTGAAACCCAGGTCTATCCAATCGGCCAGGCTCTTGTACACAAAACCCACATCTGAATGATGATAATACAACTGGCCCGCGTCGTCGCCGAGCCGAAGTTCCTCCTCAAAGGTACATTTCCAGTCTTTGTTAATATCAAAAGACACATCCGCCGAGCTCCAGTACCGAAAATCCCCATCATCGAAGGCAAAGCAAGCCTCACTGATTGACAAGACGGCTATTAGCGTTACAACAAAACACGTCCAATTTGCTGCTTTCATTGAGGAACACCTACAATATAAAACACCTTGCCGGCCCTTTTGGTATTTATTAGTCGGTAAAGATTGTCTCTGTCAATGCCGGCGGTAACATCAGGTATTTTAGTTGGAGCCGCCTGGTACCGCCTTGGGCTTTATTGCCTCGTGGATTTCTCTGTTTATCCTGACACTGCACCACTGTCGTCCGCACATTGAGCAGTAATCATCTGAGGTCGATTCTCTGGTCTCCACTTCCTTGCAGACCTCGCGGTGCATTCTTTCGGCTGTTTGCGGGTCGAGCGATTCATCGAAGTGCGTCCTCCAATCCAGATTCGTCCGTGCTATGCTCAGTCTCTTGTCCCGCTCGGCGGCACCCTTCAAGCCGCGAGCAATATCCGCGGCGTGCGCTGCTATTTTCGCGGCAATAACACCGGCCCGGACATCGTCGGCGTTCGGCAGACCCAGATGCTCTCTCGGCGTAACATAGCACAAAAACGATGCGCCGTAAAAGGCAGCGGCAGTTCCACCTATCGCTGATGTGATATGGTCGTAGCCGGGAGCAATATCGGTTACAACCGGCCCGAGGACATAGAACGGAGCGCCCCGGCAAATTTCCTGCTGGATTTCCATATTGTATTTTATCTGGTCAAACGGCACATGGCCGGGGCCTTCGACCATTACCTGACAGCCCTTCTCCTGTGCCCTCTCTGTAAGCTCTCCCAGTGTTCTCAACTCTGCGAGCTGGGCCTGGTCGGTGGCGTCGGCGATGCAGCCGGGACGAAGGCCGTCGCCAAGAGAAAAGCAGATATCATATTCGCCCATTACATCACACAAATCATCGAACATCTCATACAGGGGATTCTGCTTGTCGTGATATATCATCCACTTGGCCAGTAATGCCCCACCCCTGCTGACAATACCCGCTACCCGCTTTTCAAGCAACGGCAGATGCTCTTTTAAGACGCCCGCGTGAATGGTGAAAAAATCCACGCCTTGTTTGGCCTGTCTTTCGATAATCTCGAGGATTATTTTGCTGTCTATGTTCTCGACATCTCTGCCTTCTATGACCTGATAGATTGGCACTGTTCCGAAGGTTACAGGGCACAGGGCCAGCAACTTTTCGCGGGTTGCATCAAGGTCTGCGCCCGTGCTCAGGTCCATAACCGCATCGGCGCCGGCGGCCAGTGCTGTCTGCATTTTTTCAATTTCA
This sequence comes from Planctomycetota bacterium, assembly GCA_013349615.1. Lineage (GTDB taxonomy): Bacteria > Planctomycetota > Phycisphaerae > Sedimentisphaerales > Anaerobacaceae > CS2-K091. Next base: position 10,037 of record DUZJ01000088.1, read on the forward strand.
GCTTCTACCGAAGAGCGAACACTGCTTGTGCCGATATTTGCATTTACCTTTGTGCTGAGTATCCGGCCTATCCCGGTTGGCGCCAGATTGGTTTTAAGGTGCAGCTTGTTCGCAGGTATTACTAATCGTCCGGCAGCAAGTTCAGCGTGGACGACTTCGGCATCGAGCTTTTCGACCTCGGCCACAAATTTAACCTCGTCGGTAATTGTTCCTCCTCTCGCTGCTTGTAATTGAGTTGACATTATTTTTTCCTTTTTATTTTCTGCCACAAAGGCACCAAGGCACCAGGATTATAACATATTTATTTTTTAACTCCGTGCCTTTATGTCTTTGTGGCTAATTCCTCTAAAATAAAAAAACCGCTTCCGTAGTAGGAAGCGATTTGCCCGTTAAGCTGATTTTCCAGATTCCAATATCACTTTCCTACGCAGGCATATCCGCCGGTTTGGCGATTGTCCTGTTCAGGTTCAAAGGGTTCTTTCTCAGGCCCACACCTTCGGTGAGCCACCCCTAGCGAACAATTTTATTATAGCTTATTGGTCCCGGCAGTCAAATAAATATTAGCATAGACCATATATGGGCGACGCTACCGCTTGTCGCAGTTCCTCTTTCAAGGCATCTGCAGAAAGACATGCACGCCTTTTTTGTTTGAGGTAACGATATCGCATTTGCCGTCTTTGTTCATATCAGTTACCTCATACTGTGTCCCGACGCCGGAGTCGTCGTCGATTTTGTGCGGGACAAACTCGACCCTGCCTTTCTGCGGACGTCGAAGCTCAAACCAGTACAGCACTGCCGGCTCGTGGCCGCCCGGGTCGTGGCCCTGGTGTGCAAAATATCGCTTTCCGGTGACCAAATCCTTAACGCCGTCACCATTGATGTCAACGAGTCGTATCGCGTGCGTCTGAGAGAACTTATCAAAGATAACATGCTGTTTGAATTGCGGGCCGTCGCCTCCAGGAAGCTGCTCGAACCACCAGATGCCGTAGTTGTGGGCGGAACTGGTAATTATGTCACTATCTCCGTCACCATCGACGTCATAAACAAGCATGTCCGCGCAGTCCGGTCCCAGTTTTGCCGGGTGCCACTTCCAGCCTCTTTGTGTGCGGTCTTTCGGAGCTTCCCACCAGCCTTTGGTGAACAGCACGTCGTTTCGGCCGTCGCCGTTGACATCGCCGCAGCCGAGGCCGTGGCTGTACCTCTTCGTGCCGAGGGCGTCCGGGCCGGCGATTACGTGCATGTCCCATAGGCCGTCAAGATTCTTCGGAATGTTAAACCAGGCCATCACCCCTTCAGGACGAACGCCAAAAATCAAAACAGGCCTGCCTTTGCCGAGCAAGTCAACGAGCAGCGGCGTCTCATTGCAGGCGCTTTTGACAACCTGCCGCTCTTTCCAGTGGCCGGGTTTGTTCTTCGGGTTCTCATACCAGCGGCAAGGCTCGCCGGGGTACCCGATGATAATCGAATCAACCCAGCCGTCACCGTTGATGTCCTGAGAAAAATTGGCAAAGCACTGGCTGTAACTTTTTGAGCCGTCGTATTGACCGACAGGGCGAATCTCGTGCATCTTCCAATCCGGTGCCGAATACCACACATCGCCGGCAAAAATGTCGAGCTTGCCATCGTGGTTGATATCTCCGACCGCAGCGCCCTCCGAGCGAAAGGTCTTATCTACTATAATTTTCCTGAACTGCACCTCCTTTGCCCACGCCGGTATACCGGCCAATGTTCCCAATAAGACCAATAGAATTGTACATCTTGTCTTCATTTTGACCTCCAGTTTCAAAGTTGAACCGTAAACTACTTTTGCCTCATATTGAGCATACAGTACCACATATCGGCTAAAGTGTAAAGCGAAAAAATGGCGAATTTCATGTCATGGTTTCTGTTCTCAGCTTTTACCTTAGATGGAGCAGCAAAGGCGAATGTGGGCAATTGTGGGTTAATATCCTGCAGCCGGTGTCGGTTACGAGAAAATCATCCTCTATTCGCACGCCGAGTTTGCCGGGTATATATACGCCAGGCTCAATCGTGAGAACCTCTCCTGCCCTGAGCTTTCCCTTGCCATCGGCCTTGAGGAAAGGCAGTTCGTGTATTTCCAAACCGAAGCCGTGTCCTGTCCCGTGGCCGTAAACAGGCAAATCGCTTTTGCTAATCACCTCCCTGGCAGCGGCATCGACCTGCTGAATTTCGGCTCCGGCCTTTATCATTTTTATCGCAGCGGCTTGTGCCTGCTGCACGGCATCATAAACCCTCTCAAAGAAACGGGTGGGTCTGCCCACCGCAAACGACCTGGTAATGTCACTGCAATAGCCTTTGTACCTGGCACCGAAGTCTATCAATACCGTGTCTCTTTTCTTGAGTCTTCTTTTGCTCGGCTGATGATGGGGACGTGAGGCATTGGGGCCAAAGGCAACAATTGTATCGAAGCTGTTTGTCGCCCCTAACTTACGAATTTGAAAATCGAGCATACCGGCCAATTCGTTTTCCGTTACGCCCGGCTTTATGTACCGCAGCGTTTGTCTAAGGGCTCTCGCTGATATTGAAGCCGCGGCCTTGATAACAGCAACCTCACTGCTGTCTTTGGTCCTGCGGACGGATTCGATAATACCGGCAGTTGTTTTCAGCCGAAGTTTAATGTGTTTTTTCAACGCCTCGAAAGCAGCGACCGAGGTGGACTTCTCGACACAAACTGTTCGCACCGACTTTAGCTGCTTTAGCAATTTAGCCACGGCTTCAGCAAGGGAATTTGTTCTCCGGATTATCCGGCAGCCGACGCACTCTTTTTGGGCCTGTTCGGTGTATCTGCTGTCGGTCAAAAGATAAACCGCCCTGTTACTAATTACCGCCCAGCTATCGTCACCCATAAAGCCGGTTGTATAAGTTACATTGGCCGGCTTTGTTACTATAAGGCAGTCTATCTTCTTACCAATTAGCTGGCGGCGAACCGCTTTTATGCGTTTTTTCATCGCTTCTTTGCTCATCGATACAGTGTTTGTAGTATTGCCTTTTGCAATTCTCATTTTTTGAGCACATTATTTCCCGGCACCCACTTTTTCTGCCAGGCCGGGTAGTCCCTGGTCAGCAGTTCTGCCGGCCCGCGGCCGTACCAGGAATAGCCGGTCCGCCGCTCGTGTTCAATCTCAGCCAAGGTGTCTTTTATTTTGCCGTCGCGTCCGCAGAAGATTGGCCGGTTGGTCCCAATCTGGTAGAAGCGTGCCCATATCGGCGGGGCCGTTGCGTCTTTGATGACGACCTTATCAAATCCTCTCTCCGAGTCGTCCGGCTTGCTGACCTGCCGAATGCCGCTGAGCTTGGCACGATCAAACCACGCAACCGCACCCTGAATGGCCTCGATGATTTCCTTTGTAGGATTGTCAATACTCATAAGGAACTTGACTATACCGACGCTCTCGCCACCGCAAATTGATACTTTCTCGTAGATGCGGGCAGGCCTGGGTGCAAAGGTCTTTTCATCGTGCTGTTGACACCAGGCGGTGCGCCTGCCGTCGACGATGATTTGGCACTTGAGGATACACTCGATGCCCTTCCGGACAGCTTCTTTAGCCTTTCTTCGCCGGCTCTCATCCACAAACTTATAACCGCTCCTTTTTTCTGCGATATCGCGCAGCACGCTCATCGCGCCAATCATGGCACTATCATTAAATGTTATGTACCTGGAGTAGCCTCTGCGATTGGGGTAAAACTGCGGCCAACCCCCGTTGTCATACTGGGCTTCGAGCAGGTAGTCCACACCCTTGAGAAAACCCTGCTTGAAACGTTCGAGCCTGCTCGCGCTGTAAACTTTGGCCAGGTACCGTATCTGCGTGTGGGTGGCGCCGTTGTCAAGTGTCGAGTCCTCTTTATTCTTAACCTTACGAAGGCCGGCCTTGTCCCTCTCGCTCAAGATACGAGTCACATCGATACTCTTTGGCCAGCCGCCCGTACTGCGCTGATGCATCAGGGCATTGTCGGCAATGCGAATAGCCTCGTCGCCGGCGTAAAACTTGGGCCTCTGAACGAGGCAGCGGCCCCATGAAATAGCTGCGACGGGCTTTTTCACGCCCTGCGAGCCGAATGCAATTGCTGCGGCAAACAAACTCAGCAAAACCATTACTGCCCGGCCTGTCGTCTTTTTCATACTTGTCCCTTTCCTGAATATGTGTTTTCCTTCCTGTATATGTCCTCAAAAACTTAGACGGTAGATACATTAATAACAACATCTCAGCAAAAAATAAAGCTTTTTTGCCGGGCCTCCGTTTCCCACTCACCAATTGGGCCGCCGGTCGCTGTCCTTTTTTATCTTGCCGAAGCAGCTCTTTGCCACTAAAATAAGGCAGTCTTTGCGTTCAATCTTAAAGGAATTAGTGGTCAAGCTATGCTATTTATATTACCCTACCGGACAAGTATACGACCCTGGCGGACGCCGTACGCAAATTACGCACTGATTCTTGTTAATGTGATTATTTTTTTCCTGGAGCTGCATATAACCCCCCAAGGACATCTGGCACTTCGACCCTGGGTTGCGTACTTTATGCTTACTCCCAGTGAGCTTCGTTCGTGGCAGCTTGTAACTTACGCTTTTTTGCACGGTGGTTTTTGGCATGTTGTCGGCAATATGTTTTTTCTGTATGTTTTTGGCAATAATGTCAACGATAAGCTTGGAAACATCGGGTATTTGTGCCTGTTTGTGGCCGGTGCGGGATTCAGTGGTATAGGTCATACAGTCCTACATTCCTCTTCACCTATACCTACTCTGGGGGCCAGCGGGGCCGTTGCTGCAGTAACCGGTGCTTATCTGGCTCTGTTCCCCCAAACTTTGCTTACAGTTTTTTACTGGTTATTATTTTTCATTGGCACCATGGAAATCCCTGCCTTGTATTTTATCGGCTTTAAGTTGATTTTTTGGGACAATATGTACTTAAGACGCATTCCCAATGTCGCTTACGATGCGCACCTTTCCGGCTATGCTTTCGGCATTCTGGCTATGTTAGGCCTCCTCGCCACCGGTTTGATTACCAGCAGCAGTTTCGACTTGTGGGCAATGATAAAACGATGGAACCGGCGGCGCCGGTATCGCGATTCTGTTTCGAGCGTTTACGACCCGTTTAGCGGCCGGACAATGACTAAGCAAATAAAAGTCAAAGAGGTCAAACAAACTGCCGCCGAGAAGCAGCAGGCCGAAATTATTACTCAGCTTCGCAACGAAATTGCAGGCCGCATTGCTCAGCGCAATTTGCCGGCCGCAGCCGAATTGTATTTGGAGCTTATAGACCTTGATAGTGAGCAGCTCCTGCCTCGCCAGTATCTGCTGGATATTGCCAATCAGCTTGCCAGCGACAGTAAACCGGCCCAGGCGGCCCGGGCGTACGAACAGTTCTTAACTCACTACAATAAATACGAATACGTCGAGCAGGTTGAGCTGATGTTAGGCATATTATATTCGCGATACCTTCAAAAGCCCGACCTGGCGGCAAAGCATTTGCAGGCCGCGGCCAAAAAACTCTCAGACCCCGGCCAACTCAAAATGTGTCAGGACGAGCTTACCAAATTACAAAACTAAAAACGCCTATCCAGAGCCGCAAATCGGTTCTTTCACCCAAGCTGCCAAAAAACCAAGAAAATTTTTGAATTTTCCCCAAATTTTTACATTTTTTTCTTGACAGCTTGGCAAAGCTTGTATAGTTTGTAATTATTATAGGTTTTATGAGAGAGATTGCTAATGGGGCAATAATAGCAACCGAAAACTAAAATCGCACGTTTCATCGAAGTTCGCAACTCAAGAAGACAGGAAAAAGCTAAACCTGAGCGCTTAATTA
>DUZJ01000089.1 GCA_013349615.1 Planctomycetota bacterium
AGCCTGCGAAAGTTTTTTCCGAAAGCGGAAGAAATATTTGCCACAATTGCAAACGCTTCTGACTGAAAACTTCCACATTCAGTTAGCTTAACAACAGGAAAACTCAATCGGGAAGAGTATAACGATATTCTTTAGCAGCTTCCCGAGCAATCCAATTCCAGGTGGTGAGGGTGGCGATGATATCTGGATGGCAACACGTCCTGACCGGTATTCACCTTTCTGTAATATAACAAATCAGATTGGGATTAACACCGCTGCAAGTGAAGGAGGACCAAGTGTTTCACCTGATGGCCTTACGCTCGTCTTTGATTCCCATCATAATGGACCGTCCCAGTTGTTCAAGGCAACACGACAGTCTTTAACTCAACCTTTTGGCAACATTGAACACCTGTCGGCATGCGATACGCCCGGAGGCTGCAGTGCCAATCCCTGCCTGAGCAGTGACGGCAGTGCGATTTACTATCGATCACACACTGCAACGCGGTCAACTGATATTTATGTTTCGTATTTGATAGAGGACGCGGTTGAGCTCGCCGTCATTCGCATTGAGGATGCAATTGTTGAAAAGGTTGAGGCACTGGAAAGAATCGATGCTTCGCTGGAGAAAGAATTGGCGGCGTACAAATCGCTTGAGGAAGTGCTCGAAAGTGGAGATTACGGCGATTTGAAGAAGGGTGACATAGTTACGGCGATGCAGACAATTCATTCGGCCATTCAGCATCAGGAGCTATCGAAAAAGGCGCTGGAGAAAAGCATTGAAAAGCTGCTCTATTCGCTAAGCGCACTGGGCTATGGGCCTCAACCGCCAGGTTCGAACTGGCCGCCCAATGTGACTATTACCAGGCCGCAGAATGGAGCCGAGTTCAATCCTGACCAGAATATAGAAATCGAGGCCGATGCACTGGACTATGACGGTTCAGTGGTTATGGTGGAATTCTTCGCCGATGAGAACAAAATCGGAGAGGATAACGATGGGGCTGATGGTTGGACAACCGATTGGTACGAGCACCCGGAAGGTACCTACAGCCTTACGGCCAAGGCGACGGACGACGATGGAGCAGCGACGACCTCGGCGGCAGTGGGAATCAGGGTGGCCGAAGAGCCACCACCGCCGCCAATTCCTCCACCACCACCGCCGCCAATTCCTCCACCACCACCGCCGCGCCCATAGTGAATCCGAAAGATAAGTGGATGGCCAATCACGAGTGACATCAACCACGATGGCGTGGTTTCGCTTATTGCGAGGCCACGCCTTATTCTTGCGCGTGCCCGGCAAACGCAGGATAAGTCAATAACAGAATAATCAAGAAAGCCGGCGAGTTGGTCGATTATTGAACGAGGCAGCAGAAGGATTAAATGTTTCAATTGACTTGGTCGGTTGAGGCGGTATATTCCTGAAGGCGCCGGGATTATAGGTCGGCAAGGATTTATGTTTATGAGTTCGAGCGATAAATTAAGGCTTATACGGGTTTGTTTCATTGCGCCAAAAGCATACCCATTATTTAATCAAAATGTTAAAGAAGTATTCGGCGGGGCCGAGGTGGATTTGTACTTTCTGGCGACGGAGCTGGCAAAAGATGAGAACTTTAAGGTCAGCTTCATTACAGCGGACTACGGGCAGGAAAAATCTGAAACTATTGAAGGCGTCAGGCTTATTAAAAGCGTGGGTCTTAAGAAAAACCCCCTGAACGGTGCTGTCAAAATTTGGCAGGCGATGCAATGGGCCGATGCTGAAATATACTTCCAGGAAACGGCGTGCTGGGGAACATTCTTGGCTGCGATGTTTTGCAGGTTACATAATAAAATGTTTGTTTATCGTACTGCTAATCAGGGCGAATGTGATGGAACGCTTTTGGGAGAGCGCCGTTTGTTGTATAAAGCATATCGCTGGTCTTTGAAAAAGGCAAGACAAGTCATTGTGCAAAATGAGATAGATAAAGAAAATCTGCAAGACTCTGTTGGTATTCCTTCGATAGTAATACGTAACGGACAGCGACTGGCGGAATTAGGTCAAAAGATACGGGATTCTGTGCTTTGGGTTGGTCGAAGTACACACTTAAAAAGACCTGAACTTTTTGTAAAACTGGCCATGAATTTACCGAATGAAATGTTTACGATGGTCTGTCAAGAGGCGACAGACGATGAGAATTATGCAGCATTGATGGCCCAGGCCAATGAAGTTAAAAATCTGCAATTTATTGAGCGAGCGCCGTTCAGTGAGATTGATAGCTACTTTCAGCGAGCGAAAGTGTTTGTGAATACGAGCGATTCGGAGGGTTTCCCGAATACATTTGTTCAGGCGTGCAATTGCGCCACGCCGATATTGTCGCTGAAGGTCGACCCGGACGGTTTCATAACTAAGCACAATTGCGGTATCGGTTGCAATGGCAATTGGCAGCGGATGCTTGATTCGCTCAAGGAAATACTTGTTGATGAACGCTATCTGGAAATGGGCGAAAACGGAAAAAAGTACGTAGAAGAATATCACGATGTGACAAAGATTGTACAGCAATACAAAGAGCTTTTTGAAAAACTTGTGAAGTCCAGGGATGCTACATCCGGATGATTAATCTACCAGATACTACAGCAACGCTAAAGACGATGGGAGTAACCGGACCATGACTGACGAAGCAGTTCAGCCCATTCGGGTTTGCTTTATTATTTTGAGGGCTTATACGCTTTTCAATCCTGATGTTAAGGACGTGATTGGAGGAGCTGAAGTGGATTTGTACTTGCTGGCTACGGAACTGGCAAAGGACAAAAAATTTGAAGTCCGCTTTGTGGTGGGCGATTATGGCCAAAAACAGATCGAAGTTCGAGAAAATGTGACTATTATCAAAAGTGTGGATGTAAGCAAAAATCTTTTTCTTGGAAGTTGGCGCATCTGGCGAGCTCTCCGGCGAGCCAATGCTCACATCTATGCAGGGGAAGCTTTCTCTTTGAGCACATTTCTGCAGGCTCTTTTCTGCAAAATCCATAAACGAAAATACATTTATCGCACGGCCCATTCGAATGAGTGTGATGGCACATATATCAGGAAACACCACTTTAGAGGCAAGGCGGTCATCTGGGCTATCCGCACTGCATGCGAGGTTTTAACACAAAACTACACTGATGCACAAAACCTTTTGAAGACAGTAAATATCCATTCTGAAGTTTTTCGCAATGGATGCCGCTTAAAACCTTTACAAAAGACTACACGTGACATCATATTGTGGACTGGACGCAGCGGGCCTTTGAAGAAACCATACCTTTTTCTCGACATCGCTCGTCAAATGCCTGAACTGAGCTTTACTATGATTTGTCAAAGAAACGTCGGTGACATGAACTATGATAGTCTTGTCAAAGAAGCTGCTAAAGTCGATAATCTACAGTTCATTCGCAGAGTGCGGTATGATGAGATTGAAAACTACTTTGAGAGGGCCAAGGTCTTTGTTAGCACAAGTGAAGCAGAAGGCTTTCCTAATGTATTTATTCAGGCATCTAAGTGTGGAACACCTATTTTGTCATTGAATGTCAATCCGGACGGTTTCCTCGACAAGTATGAATGCGGCATGTGCGCAAACGGCCACTGGGAGCTTTTTGTGGATAAGCTCAAAAAAATACTCGTCCGTGAGACGGCACACAAGTTAGGTAATAACGCAAGAAAGTATGTTGAAGAACACCACGACATCACTAAAATTGTGGAACAATACAAAAGTTGTTTTACTCAAATCGCTCAAGGCTAAAAATGACTTGAGTTTTTTTAAATGCCCCGACCGGAAATCCCCTATAAGCAACTAAAACAGTTGTATTTTGTGACAAGAGCTTGATATATTAGAAGGAATCAGACTCGATACGTTGTTATATTTATCTTGACGCATTATCTTAAAGGACAAAAGGGCTGACAAAAAAGAAAAGGATGAAAAATGACACGAAAAGTTTTTCTCCAGCTATTGCCGCTGTTTATATTATACCTTGCGGTCTTTTTCGCACTTGCAAAAGAGTCCATTGATTATGGTGATGAGATAAGATATGCGACGTACGCCGAAAATCTAACCAAGGGATTCTACGCACCTTCAGACACGCGCGCTTTGTCCAGCGGCCCGGGCTATCCGCTTCTGCTCACACCTTTTGCCTTTTTAGGTATTCCCTGGTACTGGGCCAAAATGCTAAATCCGGTCTTTATGTTCCTGGCAGTCTGCTTTATTTACAGTGCTGTCAGAAAATATATGTCGGAAAAAACCGCTCTATTTTTCACATACTTATTTGGTCTTTACCCACCCTTTTATGCCGAACTTTGGTTGTTATTGACAGAGCCTTTTGCTTTGATGTTAGTGAGCTTGTTTGCATTCCTCACAATTAAATGGTATGGCGGCGGCAAACTTCGCTATATGCTTTCTGCCGCTGTCGTTTGTGCACTTATCGTTTTGACAAAAGTTTTTTTCGCCTACGTCACTTCTGCGATTCTGCTGTTATCACTGGCCCTTTCGAAGCCCAGACTAACCTTTCGAAAGGCCATCCCATTCTATTCAATAGCCTTACTGCTTTGCATACCATACTTAATATATACTTACTCTATCACGGGAAAATTCTTCTGCTGGGCAAATTGGGGTGGCTACACTCTATACTGGAACTATACTCTCGGCCCTGACGAAGTCGGCGGCTGGAATTCATACAAAGATGTCGCAACACGGCCTGAATTGGCACATCACCGTCCTTTTTTTGAGAAGCTCCGGAAACTTGACTGTGTCCAAAGAGACGAGCTCATGAAGAAGAAAGCGATTGAAAACATCCTCAATAATCCTCGTAAAGCCCTTCTCAACTATATATGCAATTGGGGGAGGTTGCTTTTGAATTTCCCGTTCTCTTACAAGTACCAACACCCGCGTACGTTATTATACATCGTGCCAAACAGCATATTTTTAGGAGCAATAGTATTTTCACTGTACCCATTAATAAAACTTCGCAGGTACCTGCCGCCGGCCATTGTCCATGCTTGTGCTGTTTCGGTTATATATATTGCAGGCCATTCTTTTTTGCTGGCGGGAGCAAGATATCTTTGCACCATAATACCGTTCATCTTTATAGTACTTACCTATACCGCAACCAACTTGGTAAGGGTACAGCCTCGCACAGTGGAACCGAAAATGATGTGAGCAAAACGACATTCCTCAACTGACAAGAAGTGATTTAAATATATAGGCCAGGTCACGTGCGATGATGTCGGCGCTATAAAACTGCTCCACCACTTTGCGACCCTCCAAACCTAATTTCACCTGAAGCGACCGGTCATCATAAAGCGACACCAAAGCATCATACCATTCGTCGGGTGAGCCGGCCGCCAGGCCGACATCACCCTTGTCCAAAACTTCCCGGTTCATCCCCACGGGTGAAACAATCACAGGCAGCCCCACCCCCATATACTGCAGCATCTTGAAAGCGCATTTCCCCCGCGACCATTTGTCGTCTGCCAGCGGCATAATACCCACAGACATCGAATGTAGAAAACTAACCTCTTCTTCCGCACTCCACCGAATAAATCGCACCTTCTCCGCAGGCAGCAAGCTGTATTCCCACGGACGGTCTGCTGTCAGAATCAGTTCCGCCCCGTCATGCTCCCGGAGAAAACGATTCAGCACTGGTTCGATAGTATCGAGATATTTGAAGTTGCTGGACGAACCCGTCCACCCGATGACAAACTTGTCCCGTTGTTCATTTGCCGGCTCGGGACGCAAGGTATACCTGTCCAAATCAATCGCTGTGGGTACAACATAAACCTTTTTACAATATTTGCCGAAGTACTCTGCCAGATATGCGTTTCCCGCTATGACCGCATCCATTGACCGCGCAATATCAGGCATGGCAAACCAGCCGAACGGCCGGTGAAGCCATACCGCATCATCAACATCTAATATACGAGGCCGTTTAAGCAATCGCTCAAATGTTTCATAGCCTACTGCAAATTCCCTGCTAATCCAGACCATATCAGCATCCCGCGACCGAAAAAGCGCCGGAATCCGAGTCACCGCTTTAAAGGGCCCCGGAAAATAGTAAGTCTTGTCCGAAAACGGCATAAGCTCTTTAACAATCACGCCGCTCTCGGCAAGCCGGCTTATATATTGCCTGAGCCGGAAGCGGGAAGAGGGCCTGTTAAACCCGGCGGTTAATGCCGCCAGGGTAATCGATTGTTCACGGTTCGCAGCAGGACTCATCACTTATGTCTCAAGCAGCCTAAATTCTCTTGTTCGTTCTTGTTCTACCCGTGTTCATTCATCCCTGGTAAATACTATTTCGATACCATAGCAAGGAAAAATGTAGCAAAAATCTTCCTCGTACCACTCCTGGAAAAATCTGCTCAGGTTGAAAATCACCCCCACCATCTTTTTGATAATTCTTCCGAAGAAAAACGGTGAATCAAAAACAAGTTTCAGCGACACAATTCTTATCTTCGTATCAAAATAGTAATCCGGCACCTTTCGCTTCAACTGATACCTTGAATCGACAAAATAATAAAAACTGTAAAGGCCGAAAAACCTCTTATGCGTAGGGTCTGAATAATAGTAAGGATTTGAAAAATGCGGAACAAAAACAAACACCCTGCCCTCCTTCTTGAGCACCCGCACAATCTCGCTCATAAGCTTTTCAAAATTCTGCACGTGCTCGAAAAAGCTGCGGGCATAAATCTCGTCAACGCAGCCGTCCGGCAGGAAATCAAGCCCTTCCTCAACATCGGCAACGACATCCACTTCGGGCAAATCTATCCTGTCGACGCCGATGACGCCCGGCCTTTTATGCCTGCCGCACCCAAGCTCCAGCACAACAGGCTTGTCACCGCTCAAAACCTGGTTCAAATCAATCTTTATCACGGGCTCCATCAGTTATCCCAGTCAAAAATAATAATCTGTTTTTACTTTTTCTAATCGCTGATGTTCTTTGGTTTTCTAACTTGTAATAGGAACAGATTCATAGCCACTTGTATCACAAAATACAGCATCGAAGAGATAACGCCGCCTAAAATACCATACAGCGGAATAAGTGTCGCGTACAAAACCACTACCGCAATCATAGATACGATTCTACTAACATTAATCTCCCTGTTCAATTTATATTTTATCATGAAATGAGTAGCTATCGTGTCCAGAAAACAAAACGGGATAATAACAACATAAAGCCGGGAAAACCCGACCACATCCAAACATTCCCGGCCATACAGGAAAAGGACCGGATACTTAATGAGCGGGTACAATATAATCGGAATCAAAAACGATAGGAGAAAAAACTTGTAAAAATACCCGACAGTAATCTTTTTCGACTGGTATAAATTCGGTATTATCGCTTCCAATGTGCTTTGTATTATCCTGAAAAATACATCCGTAAATTTCATTACCAAACCATAAACGGCAACCTCGCCGAATGGAAGTAACGCCCCTATCAGAACGATATCCACCCTGCCGAATACGACCGTGGATAAAATCACTATCGTTAATGATAAACTTTGCCTTTTCCAGTCCGGATCCACTTCATCATTTTTCAGTGAGTTTAAGACTTTCAAATGATAAAAGATGTTAAAACCGCTGCTGACCAGAAAACAAGAAACAAGAATGACTATGATATTTTTGGTAAACACTATCGAGGCCGTAATAGCAACCAGACTGATAAAAAACTTTATCGAATTATAGAAGGCCAACCTCCGAAAGCCGGACCTTCCCTTCAGAAACAACATCCAGTTCTGTAAACCCTCCTCAAATGGAAAAAACAAGGCAACTGCAATCAAGCCTATTCCCAATATTCTCGCCTTAAACAGGTAAATGAAAATACCTGTTATGACCAACAATGGTATCCCGATTAGGCTCCACGAAAAGCTGAATCGCGTCGCTCTGCGATAAACACCGTCATAGACCTGGGCCGCCGTCCTGAAAACACAAATTCGAACACCGGGAACCGAAATAATTGAAAATAGCCCGAATATCCCTAATATAAACAAATACTGCCCGTACAGCTCCTTGCTGCCTAATCTCGTTAATACAATAGAAACGGCCAAAGCAGATGCTGTAGTGATACCTTGATTGATATTTGACCAAAATATTTTGGATGTGTGTGGTTTGACCTCCTCGATAAATTTTATGGTCTTGTTAATCATATGCCACATTCTCGATATCGATAACAAATGGCGCTACATCGCTATATGTTGAACGACCTATATCTGTTCTTCTCTCAGGCCGCCAAAAACAACAAGACTCCATAGGTCCGCCGGATACATTTTGTAATCTGCCTTACGGCCCAGTATAGCTCAAGTCCTGGTCAATCTTTATTTACAACGTATGCCGCTATTCCCAACTCTCCCCACACAATCACTTTCGTGGACAACCACTCCACCCAATTGAAAAACCTCGCCGGCAACATGCTGTTTCTCATCTTATAGAAATCAGTAAGACTTAAAACATTGTCAGTTGATACAAAATCAAAATTATTATTTTTTATAGTTCTCATGATCGACTTGTAATCATATATATTTACATGAAAGACCGGATTGAGATTTCTTGTTAATGTCGGCAAGTTATTCTTCAGACGATTGACATTCCTTTTTATATATATTGACCTGTAGTCCATTACAGAAAAAACAAAGAGCCCGCCTCTCTTTAACAACTCTTTCACCAAATTCAGACTATTTTTTACATCTTGTAAATGTTCCAAAACAGACAACATCACGACTACATCAACCGGACCAAAAGATTTCAGTTCACTGATATCTCCGATTATTCTTTGTCCACGTTCTGTAGCAAACTCTGTTTTCTCACTGTCTAAATCATACCCCACGGCATTAACACCATAACCCTGGACCGTATCTAAAAAATCTCCCCAGCCACATCCAAAATCAATGATTTTCAAATCTTCTAACTTCTCTTTTCCCAAAAGTTTCAGTGTGCGTAATATATTCGCCCACATGCGCGCTAACGACAATCTTTTGTTAATTAGCAGTATTCCGTCCTTGTTCTGTGCATGGTTAATAGAATCCAAATATGCCCTACGCAGAGTATCATCATCCCATATATACTCACAATAAACCATCCCGCAATTTCTGCACTTCGAATAGGTAAGAAACTCTTCTTTCCCCTTTATAATATTCTTGAACTCTTCAATCTTGAACTCTTCCAAACGATAAGGTGGAGCAACTACGTAAAGTGATTCAGGGGTAAACCTCATAATTACCACAGCTTCGGTTGAATCACATACGGGACAATTACGTTTATTCATATTTTCCTCAGGTACTTGGCTTTTATTACCATCCTAAATTTCTAATATGTACAACTTAATATCTAATCCTTCTATAGATATCTATAAGTATCGGAGGGGTAATCCTCTTCACAAGTGTCTCCCATGACCTTCCTGCTGGCTCGTGCCACCGCTTCTTCCAATCTCCGAGCTTCATCATAAAATCATCTATTTGATTTTTTGGGCTTTCACCCTTAAAACCTACACCTACAACAGTATGAGGGAACTTTTCGTCACCGGCAAAATCAACAAAGCAAGAACCAAAAATCTTGAGAAGAGACTTAAAGGACTCAGGAGTAAAACGCCAATAGTCGTATGGATAGTCATGAATAGGAAAGTTCATGACCGAACTTATTATGATAATTCCATTTGACTTGAGTATTCTGTACGCTTCCTCTATTGCTTTCCTTACAAATTCAACATGTTCAAGAGTGTCCAGAATTAGAGCTGTTCCCACTGCTTCTGACGGCAAGTCTACGTTATGGAGATTTAGAATTCGATCTACTCCAGGCCCTTCTTGCATGTCACAACCGACATATTCTTTGCCGGCAAAGATGGGACGAAGGTCTGCAAGGCCCTCCTGGCCCCTAACCTGAAGCGCTCCAAACTCATAAATTGGCTCATGAACAGGTAAGGTGTCAGCAACAATTTTTACAAATTGTTTGATTAACTCGCGCATAGTACCTCCATTTCATAAATTTGACGAAATAGCGTCCAATGCTTTGTACGAATCTGAAGCTGCTTATGGGCATGGCCGCCTCTTGTTTCGCCACCGGGAACATCATAGAGATAATACACCCTCTTAATCTCAAAAGGTACATGGTTATTTTGCTCGATAAAGGTGAGACTGCCCCTCACGTCCGTTATTTTTGGAAGCTCTATTATTTTGCACTTCGACAGGTTCATAATAACCTCTTCCGCAAAGCTTTAATATTGCCAAGATTGAACATATTTCTGATTAACCGTTTATCATCTTCCTTCCCTGCTGCTAATCATTTGAGCCTATGTACCCTTCTTTTTCAAGGTGCAGGATGATTTGCTGTACGCACTCTTCAGGCGACATCTCGGTAGTGTCAATAGTCAGTTCTGCGTCGTTCGGCTGCTCGTACGGGTCGGATATTCCCGTGAATTGCTTGATAATTCCTGCACGCGCTTTTGCGTAATTGCCTTTGCGGTCGCGTTGTTCGCAAACCTCCAACGGTGTTGCGACATGTATTAAAACAAAGCCGCCTGCGCCCTCTATCATGCCCCTGACATCCTTGCGAACACTGTCATAAGGCGCGATGGGTGCACAGATTGCGATGCCGCCGTTTTTTGTGATTTCCGAGGCAACGAAACCAATCCGGTGGATATTGAGGTCTCGGTGTTCTTTTGAAAAACCCAGTTCCGAGGACAAATTCTTTCGAACGATATCGCCGTCCAGCAGCGTTACCGGTCGTCCACCGGCCTCCAGCAGCTTTACTACCAGCACATTTGCCAAAGTTGATTTGCCGGCAGCCGACAGCCCTGTAAAGAATACCGTGAATCCTCGTTTGTTTCGTGGCGGATAGGTGCGCCTGAGTTCCTCGACAATTTCCGGGAAAGAGAACCAGGAAGGAATATCGCGGCCTTCTGCCAGACGACCCCTCAGCTCGGTTCCTGAAAGCGTTTTGACCGATGCCCCCTCCGGGACCTCATCTACCGGCATATACTCGTCCCGGTCCTCGACGTACACCATCATCTTGAAGGGGACCATCTGCATACCAAGCTCATCCTGATGGCTCTGGAACACTTCTTGCGCATCGTAGGGTCCGTAAAACGGGCGACCGCTGGAGTCGGAGCCCGGGCCGGCGTGGTCTCTGCCGACAATCAAGTGCGTACATCCGTAGTTCTTACGAATGATTGCGTGCAGTATAGCTTCTCGCGGCCCGCCTAATCGCATGGCAAGAGGTAACAGGCTTATCATCGCCGTGTTGTGCGGATAATGTCCAAGGATTGATAGATAACATCGGACACGCGTGTAATGGTCCACGTCCCCGGGCTTCGTGAGGCCGACGACAGGGTGAATGAGGAGGTTTGCTTCAAGCTCTCTTGCCGCCCGGAAAGTAAGCTCCTGATGGGCACGATGCATGGGATTGCGAGTCTGGAAGGCAACCACGTGACGCCACCCAATGGCTGTGAATCGCTCTCGGAGCTGCTGCGGCGTGAGCCGCAATTCAACAAAGTCGTAATGATTAGGAAGTTGCAGGCATTCCAGTTTGCCCCCCACATACCATTGTTCCGTGCCGTTTATCAGATATGCGACGCCTGGATGCTCGGGATTCACCGTTCCAAATACCTGCTCGGCTTCCTGCATTCGCTCGCCCTGCCAAACCTCTTCCACATTCATAGCGGCGAGCAGGACACCTTCAGGGTCTCGAAGCGCCAACATTGAGCCGGTATCCAGATTCTTTGCCACCGCCTCAGACACGTCAAGCGTAATCGGAATCGGCCAAATAGTGCCGTCCGCCAACCTCATCTTTTCGCAAACGCTGTCATAGTCGCTGCGGCAAAGGAAGCTGCGAAGCGGTGAGAAGCCGCCGTTCGCCAGCAGTTCAAGGTCGCAAATCTGGCGGGGCTTCAGGTCCCAGGAAGGACAATCACGCGAAAGGCCTCTGAGCTCTTCGGCTCTTTCCTGACCAACAACCAGGTTGACGAGTGTCCCGCCGTGGGGCCCAATAAGATGTGAACGCATTCTTTGTTCTCCTTGTATCAAGTACTGCTAATATCTGTTGCGGAAACAGCAGAATGTCTCTGCGAAAGCAGGAATCCAGTTTTTGGGCTGTACACCCCTGCTTTCGCAGGCGTGACATAGCGAAAGAGGCCTTCCGCAACAGGAACTAATTAGTATTTGTTGCGGAAACAACATTTTGTCATTCCCGCGGAAGCGGGAATCCAGTTTTTAGGCCATAAAACCCTGCAAAAGCAGGGGTGACATTGCCAATTTCGGCTTTCCGCAACAGGAACTAATTAAATATATACTTCTATTATCGGATAGAAGTTCCCGCAAACCGACTAAATCTTTCCACTGAAGACCATAAACTATCTAAATCCCCTAAAATAATGTTCAAAAAAAGTCCGAAAAAATGATGAACAGCTTGTTTGAAAGCCGTATCTCGTATAGCTGGATTGTAATCGTAAGCAGTTGATGCCGAAAAAGACCTGGTAAAAACAGGTGCGCGGGTTAAGCTAATTGGATTTCCGGATTTACAGTCTTGGAGTAGTTTCTTAACGCATACCGAACCTGCTGCATAAATCTTTTACTTTGGTTTGTGTCTTTTCTCTCAAAGCCCCGTCTATTCTGTATTCACTATCGCTTATCGGTTCTACCTTCCTCAATACCGCGTCCATCAACGCCGATATGCTGTCCATCTCTTTGGCCCCCATCCCATTCTTCGTAACAATCGGCGTCCCTATCCTGATACCGCCCGCAGCCGAAGGACTTTTTTCGTATGGCAGATGAATCATATCGACAATTATACCGCACTCTTCCAGACACTTTTGTGCTGTCGGCCCGGTCAAGCCCTGCCGCAGATTCGCCACGTCTATAAGAACCATATGGTTGTCGGTCCCGCCGGCCACCACTTCATACCCCAAATCCATCAGGTTACTTGCAAGTCTTTTTGCATTTTTTACGATTTTGAATTGCCGGGACCGGTATTCATCGGAAAGTGTCTCTTTGAAAAACACGGTCTTGGCAGCAATATTATTAAAATAAGGCGTTCCCTGCACTCCCGGAAATGTTACCTTATCAATATGTTCCCATAAAGATATGTCCTTTGTCCCCACCTTTATCCTCTGGTCATAGTCTTTACCCATCACTATCAGGCCGCCCCTCGGACCTCCCGGCTTATACGTACTCGTCGTCGTAAAATGCGCATAATCTATAGACGATGGATGTGCCCCGGCTATCACCAGGCCGGATATGTGTGAGATGTCCGCTAAAAGGTATGCCCCAACGCTCTCCGCAATCTCTCTAAACTTTGCAAAATCTATCGTTCGCGAATAAGCGCTGGCCCCGCATATAATCAGCTTTGGTTTGAATTTGACTGCTTGCTCCCTGACAGCATCGTAATCAAGAAGAAGGCTTTCCTTGTCAACATAATAATTGTCAACTTCAAAGAATTTGCTCGTAAAGGAAATCCTCGACCCGTGTGAATAATGCCCTCCCTGTTCCAGCGCAAGGCTCAATATCCTATCGCCGCTTTCCAATATCGCGGTGAGTACAATTTGGTTGGCCTGTGAGCCGGAATGTGGCTGCACATTCGCATATTGTGCGCCGAACGTCTCTTTGGCCCTGCTGACGGCCACGCTCTCCACGTCGTCAACAACCTCACAGCCTCCGTGCATTCTGGCCCCGACAAAGCCTTCGGCTGTCTTGTTCTGAAGCACCGAGCCAAGCGCCGCCAAAACCGCCATTGAGCATTGGTTCTCCGCCGCCATAAGCTGCAAAGTATTTTGCCTCCGCTCGTATTCTCTTTTAAGCAACTGATAAACCTGTCCGTCGGATTCCTTTAGGGCGCCGAATATGGCTTCGTGATACTGCTGTGAAGATAAATTTTCCAACAACTCTCGAATCCTTTCTTCAGTCAACAAAAAAGCCTGTCCTTATGTATATCGGCTTTAAGTAGAATATCAAATCAGTCTCAAAAATTCAAACCTTCTGGCTGCTTTCCAGGAATTTTTCAGCCATAAAAGCCGCAAAAATGTGAATCTGGCGGTTCGTCTTCATTTTTTTTACGTATCTCGACCATCCTCCGCATCTGAAAGTCACCGATTTCGTGTTTGACTTCGTGTTTTAAAGTGTTAGGATACGCAGACTGTATAATCATTATTACGCTGTCCGAAGAGGTCAAATACAATTAGGATATAATGACTTGAAACTCCTTCCAGAAAGAAATAAAACCCTGTGGCTATTGTTGTTATTAGCGGTCATATTAACAATCGTGATCTATCGAATAGGCTTCCATATCCCTGTTCCCGCATTCGACGAAGAAGCTATATCAAACTTATTACAGTGATAGCCGGGTAGCGCGTGCAACAAAACTTATCCGCCTAAGGAAGTTGCAAACCCCGAATCATTCAATAAAAGAGGTTGAGCAGAAAAGCAGCAAGCGTATCTCGCACTAAATACTATTCTCTAAATAGTAAGCTCGTGATTTTCCCTCTAATTTCTTGCATATTGTGAGCAGACCGGATAATATCACAGTCCAAAGTAAATACTCAAAGCAGAATGAAAAATAGAAAATAGCCGCACTGTGGTGGCTGTTGATTGAAAGCCGGCAGGACCGGCAGGTGTTTTCTCAAAAACGAAGGGAATAAACATAATGAACATTTATGTGGGGAATTTATTGTTTGACGTCACCGAAGACGAATTAAGAGGGCTTTTTGAGCCTTTTGGCCAGGTTACAGAAGTCCGCCTGATAATGGATAAGTTCAGCGGCAAATCAAAGGGGTTCGGATTCATTGAAATGCCCTCTAAAGAGGAAGCAGAAAAAGCCATCGAAGAGCTCAACACCAAAGACTTGAAGGGACGCCAAATGAATGTCAACGAGGCAAAGCCAAAAACCGACCGTGGTGGAAGCCAAAGGCGGGGAGGTTTTGGTGGTGGCCGGGGCGGCGGTGGAGGACGAGGCGGCGGAGGCGGACGTGATAGAGGCGGCAGAAGTCGCTTCTGACAGCCGGCGCTGCTGAAAGAATAAATACGCAAAAGCAGGCAAACAGCTTTTCTTAAAAACTTATTAAAGACTAATACAGCCGAAGGCCGAATTAGTCGCTCTGCGAAGAAAGGACAAACTGAAATGGGCGATAAGGGAAAAAGAGATAAAGGCAAAAGAGAGCAACAGAAAAAGGCCACGCTTAGCCCAAAGGAAAAACGAAGATTGAAAAAAGAAAAGAAGGAGAAATAATTGCCGGAGCGGCCGAGGACCCAAAATACGACAAAGACCTAAAAAAGGTCCCCCCTAAGGGGCAGGCGGGCACCTTTAATTATCCTCGGAAGGACCCCCAAAAAAAAGCAGGACGGCTCCTGTTCATCCGTCCTGCTTCGTTGTTGTGGTTCTTCCTGAAATTATTCAGCTTCGACGAGCTCCCTGGAAGGAATATCCATTATTTCAGCTCAATCGCTTTGAACTCCGTACTGTCATTTCTAAACATGGCAAGTTTTGCAGACCAGTTTACCAAAGAAGCAGTCTGAAGCTCGGTTTGTCTTTTCCGCAGTTCAGCCAGTTTCCGATTAGTATCTTCACGGGCGGCCTTCGCTTCAATCAGTGCACTGGTTAAATCCGTTCGTTTTAAGGCCATCGCATGTTGCTCATCGGCCATATCG
>DUZJ01000090.1 GCA_013349615.1 Planctomycetota bacterium
GCTCGATTCGGTTGAGTTCGGGATGCAGATAAACGACTACTCTATCGGTCGAGTTGGTTACGACCGGCAGTGGAAACTGAATCAGCCGACTTTTGGATATTCCAACGTCGCCCAACCCCTTGGCGATACGGCCACGCTGAAAATCAACGAGTGGCTTGCCAACGAAGATATATTATTCGGGGACGATTTTATTGAGCTGTTTAACCCGTACGCTTTTCCGGTGGACCTGAGCGGCCTGTACCTGACGGACAATCCCGTAACGGAAGCCGATAAACAAGAGATTCCTCCGCTGAGCTTTATTAGTGGAGATGGTTTTGCCGTATTCCGTGCCGACGACCAGAATCGTCCCGGACACGTGGATTTCAGGCTTTCAGCCGGCCAGGAACACATCGGCCTGTTCGATGCCGAACTCAAGGTGATTGACCAGGTCCTCTACACGCCGCAGACCACGGATATATCTCAGGGCTGTGTGCCTGATGGGTCAGTCAACTTCGAGTTCTTCGAGCTGCCCACTCCCGGCCTGACAAACACGATGGCGACGACACCACCGACTACTGTTACCCTTGTGCCCTTGGAGGTAACCGCTTACTACTATTATGTGCCCACCGACTCGACCTCGGAAAGTACCTGGATGCAGCCCGATTTCAATGACCTGGCAGGATGGCAGACTGGATGGACCAGCCTTGGCTTCGGCTTCGGAGGCACGTCGAGGGTTGCCTACAATGACTGTGTGTATCGCGAAGACCACCCATACATTGGCAGCAACGTTACAACCTATGGCATTGGCAGTGGATACAGCGGTGCTACTTCCGGGCCGTTGTTAGACCAGGCCACGGGCGACGACACCGGTATCACGGCAACGCTGACACAAAGCGGCGGCGTAACCTGGCAGCCGAGTCCTGCTAGTGGCGGGCACGACTGCGCCGTTGGTACCGATGCCTACAATACGTTCGGTGGAATCGCGGACATGACCGGCGTGATTTATTACGGCAGCGCCGGCTGGTGGGTAGACCTGGTGTTCACTGGTCTGGAGCCGACGACGGAGTACACCTTTGCCACGTCCGCTGCTCGCTGCGATTACACCGACCGCCTGACGATATACACTCTTAATGGCGCCGACACCTACACCAACGCCAGCACCAGCGGCGTGGATGTCCTCGCCGAAAACATGGTGAGGTTCAACACCGGTGATAATTACAACGAAGGTTATGTTGCACGCTGGACGGGCATTACGGCGGCCGATGGCAGCTTTACGGTCCGGGCCAAGGCAGATCCGAGCAGCACCGACGGTCGAAAGGCGTATTCCTTTGACGTCTTCAAGCTTGAGGGAGGGTTCAGCGGCTCCGATGTGCAGGGCGATATGTTAGGCATCAACGCCTCGCTGTGGTCGCGTATCGAGTTTGAAGTCGAAGACCCCTGTGTCTTTGACACGCTTACGCTGCGGATGCAATACGAGGATGGCTTCGTGGCGTACCTGAACGGCGTTGAGGTGGCCAGCGACAACTTCACCGGAACACCGGTCTGGAACTCCACCGCCGACAGCAACCGTCCGAACGAGCTCGCCACAGGCTTTGTGGAATTCGACATCTCTGACCACATTAGTGACCTGCAGCCAGGCACGAACGTACTGGCTGTTCACGGTCTAAACGACGACAAGGACGACGGCTACTTCCTGATGCTGCCGGAATTGATTGCTTCCAGCGACCCCAGCCTCGACCCATACACCGTCGCTCTGAGGCTGCTGGACGGCCTGCGTATCACCGAGATAATGTACAACACCCCCGCCACCACAAGCGAGTACGATTACATCGAGCTGCAGAACGTCAGCGATGTGAATCTGGACCTGACGGGCGTGCGTTTTACCGACGGGATTGAGTTTACTTTCCCACCGATGGAACTTGGGCCCGGCGAGTATGTTATCGTCGACAGCAATTCCGCCATGTTCGAGATAGCCTTCGGCACAGGTATCAACGTCGCCGGTGAGTACTCCCTTGAATTGAGCAACGCCGGCGAAAATATCATTCTGAAGCTGGCTTTGCCGCTGGATGCGGCGATACTGCGGTTTGGCTACGACGATGGGTGGTATCCACTGACGGACGGCCAGGGATGGTCGTTAGTGATTCGCGACCCGACAGCGAAACCGGCCAGTTGGGACAAGGCCGAGAGCTGGGATGCGGCCCTTCCGAGTCCAGGTGCGCCCAACCCGTAAAATCCGTGTAGGGGCGGTTGTGCTGCCGCCATTACTTTATTTCTTCTTTTGCCGGGCGGCTTCAATCATATCTTTGATGTCGTAACCTAAGGGTTTGCCCTGCTGATACTTTTGCCGGGCGGAGACGAGGGCCTGCTCTACCCCCGGCGGAAGGACACGGTCTTTGGCTGCTTTCTCCGGCGGCAGCCACCAATTCATCCTTTCACTATAACACCAGACGTATTCATCCGAGGTCGTCAGGGCGTAATATACATTATGCTCGAAGAATTTAAGCTGCTGCTCGGCGGTCATGAATTGACTTGTGGTTTGTACCGTTCGCTTTCCCAATGCCTGGTCTATATACAAGGCCATACCCACCTGTACATGGCTGTTATACTTTTTTCGCAACTTTTCGGGGACCAGTGTCTGGGCACGGTGCCGGATGAGATGGTAGGCGTGGTAAAAGTTATGATGACTTTCATAGTAGTAGGCCAGCTCATTGCCGTCGATAAGGATAGTACCTGGCGCAGCACCTTCGAGGCATCCGTGCCAAAAGGCAGGCAGCAAGGGCATCCATTTCTTGAGCAGCTTTTCCTGACGGAGCTTAGGGTCAGGTTCGTCGACAATGTGGCCAAAAAGGCCCAGTTGAAAGAAGCTCAAAACCCTCAGTTCAGGCTTATGTTCCTGCAGGGCGATGATGAACTGTCGGCCGCGGCGGCGGACCTGCTCGCAGACCTGGTCAAACGACTTGTCTTTATAGGAGCCGGGATATACCCAGGGGTCGGTGCCGTAGGGTTCCGGGTCAAAGCAGACTCCAACGCAATTGCCGAGACGAACCGCCAGAGAGAACAACTTCATGTTCCTGACGATGATGTTCCAGTGCTCATCATTGAACCAGTCCATATTCCACCTGCTGGCAGCATAGAGGGTGAGGAAATTATCCGTGAATTTCTCCCATTTGATTTGAGCAAGCGTATCCAGCTGCGGCTGAAGGTCCGCCTGCTTCCAGGGACGGGTGTCAAAGATATGGTCAAAGCCCTTGGTACGAAAGATAATACCCTCAAAGGGGCGTTTTTCCATATCACGGATGTTGTCCCGCACAAAATCCGGGTAAGGAACGTCCCATCCATATTCGACGATTTTCTTTTTTGGACGCTCTTGCGCGAGAATATTCACAGGAAATAGTAAGATGATTAGAAGAGAAAGACTCAACACAAAGTGTTTATTCGACATTGCTGAATTCCTTTATCTGATATCGAACTCGGTTGGAAACTACTTGGATGCTACAAACTGTCGGCAAATAGTTTCCTACTTTTTCTTGCCTTCGTTAATCAGTAGCCACGTACCACTTTTACCCGCCACCGCGATGTCCAGCCGGCCATCACTGTTGAGGTCGGCGACGCGAATCTGCATTCCGGTACCAACGCCGCCGCCGGGCCCACTGATTGTATGGCGGACGAATTTCCGGGCGACGCTGTTCCACGAGTAGTAAAAAAGGCATGCCGGTTCCTTCGCACCGGGGTCGCGGCCGCCGTGGCCTCGGACCCGCTTGCCGGTAATCAGTTCGCCCTTGCCGTCACCATCGAGGTCGGCCCAGGCCATAGAGTGTGCCTGCGACCATGACTTGTCGATGAGGTGTTCTTTCCAGGTTGTTGTTCCGTCAGATTTGGGTTTGCCTTGCTTCCACCAGTACACACCGTAGTCGTGTCCCCTTCCCCAGATGATGTCATTGCGTCCGTCGCCGTCGACATCCGCCACCACGAATGGTGAGCTGACGGTCCGCAATGCTGTCTCCGGATGGAATCTCCATGGCTTGGCGAAGGGGTCGCCCGGCGGGTGCTCGTACCAGCCGACTTCACAGAGGATGTCTTCTCGACCATCACCGTTGATGTCGCCGAAGGCAAAACCGTGCCCACAGCCGTTTGCCCCTAACACGAAGTGTTTGACCGTCGGCCGGCCATCGGCAGCTTTGGTTATCTTCCAGGCCACGACCGGAGCTTTTTTGACCCAGCAGAAGACCACGATTTCCGGCACCCCGTCACCGTCTATATCGCGAAGATCAAAGGCCTCATTCTGGGCGCGGGCGTTGACGAGCAGATGCGGCTCCCATTTCCATCCCTTTTCGAGCCCGTCTTTGCCCGGGTTCTTGTACCAGTAAAGCTCTGATTCGGTCCAGCCTCCGGAGATTACGTCGAGCCAGCCGTCGCCATCAACGTCATAAACGAGGTCTGCGTTATTGGCGTAAAATCCTTTGCTGCCGAATCCGAGCGAAATCTGTGGTATGTCGCGAACCGGCCGCGGTATGAAATCCGGCGCGGCATACCAGTGCGTCCCTGCGATGATGTCGGGCCTGCCGTCGCGGTCTACGTCGCCGACGGCACATCCCTCGTTTGGGTTGACCATCAAACAACGTCTGGAAAACTTCAGGCTGCCCGAGTCATTGGCGATAGCCATATTTACTGCACACGAATAGGCCAGGCAAAGACTGAAGGTTGTCAAAGCCGTCATCACGCGCCACAATGAAAAACGATTGAACATGATATTCCTCCTTTATGATATTTTGCCAATAAACAATGCTCAGCTCGGCGCTGGGCATCAGAGACAGTATACTACCTCAAATTGCCGGACGGTGCAACTTTTTTTATAATTTGCCGAATGAAGCATCGCTGGCTGGCTTACCCTGTTATATGTAGGGGCAACCCTCTGTGGTTGCCCTGGGCAGGCACGCAGGCCTGCCCCTACGGTTTGGTGCGGGCCGGGGGCTTCGCCGGCGGTGATGTCTGGAGCCATTTCAAATTGAATTCGTAGTGGTTCCAACTGCTTATCAAGTGTATTACGCCGTTTCTTGCCTGGCAGACAGAGAGGTAGCCTCTTGGTTCGGCGCTGCTCAGACCCATAGTAAAGCTCCTTCCATCGGTCGTCTTATACTGCCGGCCGGATCCGTCGTCGGTGATGAGGCGAATATGTGGCCAGGTTTGACCGCCATCATAAGAAACCGCGCCGAAGAGTCCTCTCACCTCTCGCTTCTTGCCCGATGTATCGGTTACCATCACAGGCGGCTTTCCGTTGGCAAAGCTGCAGAAGAATAACGGGCCTTGACGCAGTTTCAGGAGCACGAGGCGCTGTCCGCCGCCAATTGGTGGAAATTGTGCTGCTCTGTAGTTCCAGGTCTTTCCCAAATCATTTGAAATGCTCATAGGCATTCGTTCCTCATCGCCAACTCTGATGTTGTCACCTCGTCCGAATGCTATCAGCCTGCCGTCATCAAGCTGCGTGACGCCTGCGTGAATGCCTGCTATGGTTCCGCCTGGGTCTGTCCAGGTCAGGCCGTTGTCTTTGCTGATATGTATGGCTGTGCCGCCGCTGCCGCCCGGAGTCGCATCACAAGCCAGAATAATATAACCGGCGCGGGTGCGGAAAACCGGTTCGGTAACTTGATTGCGCATCTGATGCTCCGGCATGATTAACCTGGCTCGTGACCAGGTCTCGCCGTTGTCGACTGAGGTTCGCATCACCATGGCCAGCGGTCCCCAGGTGGCGGCAGTGGAAAGCCCCACAAAATGGTATATAGTCCTGTTTCCGTCATACCACATCGCGGGCGCATGGTCGTTGCGGTCTGCCGCGTCCCAGAAGGGCGAAGCCGGCTGCCATTGGTCGGCTCCAAACGGAAGCCTGCTGGCCGCCAGGGCAAGCTCGCGTCCTCTTTCAGTAACACACGTGTACCAGATTGCTATCAGGTCGCCATTAGGACAGTCGACAATGGCCGGGTCGTGATTGTGTCTTGAGAACAGCGGGCCTATAGCGTCTTTTTGAATCCTGACGTAATTTCGTGGGCCGCGGAAATGGGGCTTTGTAAGGGCGGTTCGCGAACCGCCCCTACTGGTTATGTCGCTCGGCACCCGTTGTTTGACGTTCTGTTGATAGAGTTGTTTGGGGACCTTTGGCAATGGTTTCGTATCAGGCATCTTTGCGAGAACAACTCTAAAACCTATCATAAAGCTTTTGTCTTGTGGGAGAGTCCCCATTCTATTGCAACTTCGCAGATAATAGGCGACGGTGCCGTGGCTGCCGCCGCGAGTTACCTTGAAATCACCATCAATGCGACCGACGGGGTCTCTCTGTGTGCCGCCTTCATAAGGTCCATACCAATCGTTGCACCATTCTTCGACGTTGCCGTGCATATCGTACAGGCCCCAGGGATTAGGCGATGAGTTGCCGACGTGAAGCGGTACGACTTCTTCTCTGCCTCTGCTGCGTTCGGGGCAGGGATACCAACTGTTGTCCGGGTTTTTGAGGAATTGTTGCGGCAGAGTATCGCCGGTATAGAACTGGGTCTTTGTCCCGGCCCGGCAGGTATACTCCCATTCAGCTTCGGTTGGGAGCCGGTAGGGCAGTCCTTCCTTCTTGCTCAACCAGTCACAAAAGGCCTTTGCCTGGTGCCAACTGACGAAAACAACCGCCTCATCATTATCAATCGAAAAGCCCTTCTTGCCGCGTAAGTGCATATGCAGTGGGTCGAACCTTTCATATTGGCGGTTGGTAACTTCAAAAACTCCCATATAGAAAGGTTTCGTTATTGTAACGCGGTGTGTTGGGTGTTCATCGTAATCACCATTCTTGCCAAACTGAGAAAGTCCGATGTTTCTGCCGCCGTGTTCCCTGGCAGCAAGGAGCTCTTGAGGCAACTGGCCCCCATAGCCGTAGCCCATGTCAAACGTGGCCGGCTCGATGCGAACGAACTTCATACCAATGCTGTTGGAATATTGTGTTTCTGTCGGCATCCTGGCTGCATCCGCTGCCAGTGTGATTCCCAAAACGAGTGCGATGTGCGCTATACATTGTTTCATTTTCCTGCTCCATAATTAAGATGTCAGAAGTCATCTCTGTCCTCTGTTCTTTTGTCCTTTGCTGTCCTGCGGCATCTCGATTTTTGGTTCCTAACCCTTTAGGTAAGTGTGTTACAGCAGTCTTTTTGGTAAATAGTCCCAATTGGCATCTGCTGATTTCAAGTTAGCTACATTTTGCCTGCGGTCGAAGAATGTTGCAAGAAAAAACACTTTCTGCTTCTCGGTCATTTCTGGACTTACCCCGTTAGAAGTAAGCTTGCTCTGGCGACTGCCGCGACCAGTGAGCCGGGGCACACACCTTTGGTGCAGACTTCTAACGGGGCTTACTGAAAATGTGCTGTTAATCGTTGGGTTTAAGGGATAAAATGAGTTTGAAGATATTATGTGGGCTAAAGAATGGTGCAATGTTACAGGAAACCCGCCAACTGATTAGCTATATCGCCCCTGCGGCGTCTGCTACTCGCCGGCCGGCGACGGGCGACGAACCGTTTCTGCGTCCTGAAATCGGTTTTACGCCGAATTGGTATCGCAGCGCGCTTGGGATTGACTTCGGGCGGCGGTGGCATACCGACCCTGCATACAGACGCGAAACGGTCATCGCTATGCGCGGTGAGTTAAAGCGTCGATTCGGCGGCACGAAAATCGGAGGTATCGCCCGTTCTGATAGGCCGCTGGACCTGCTGACGGGCACCTACGGCTGTACACTAATAGCTGCGATATACGGAATTCCAATCATATACGCTGAGGACAACTGGCCGAACTGTGAACATCTTTATCTCAGCGACAAAGAGGTTGACGAGCTTGCAGCGCCCGCTCTTGATACGAATCCTTTTTTCCGGGACCTTATGGCGCAGGTGGACTGGATTGCGGCGCAGGTGGGCAGGGTCGAAGGATTCATCAATTTCCAGGGTGTGCTCAACAACGCCTATCGGCTGCGTGGCGAAAAAGTTTTCTACGATATTATAGACTCTCCGCAGCGCTGCCGGCACCTCTTCGATTGCATCTGTACCACGATGGTCGAGGCGGCAAAACTGCTCCATAAGCGGCAATTAGAGAGTGGTGTGGAGGTCGGTTTCTTCACGGTCAGCAACTGCCTTGTCAATATGGTCTCACCTGAGCATTATCGTGATATGCTGCTGCCTTTCGACCGTCGCTTTGGAGAAACCTTTGGCTGTATCGGCATCCACAACTGTGCCTGGAATGCCGACCCTTATATTGACGATTATGCCACGGTTCCACACTTAGGCTATATCGATATGGGACTGGATTCGGACCTTGGGCGGGCGCGAGAGGCAATTGCCCATGCGCGGCGTGCGCTTATGTACACACCTATGGACCTGGTAAACAAATCACTTGAGGCGATAGGGGCGGACCTGGAAAGGGCGGCGCGTGAATATGCTCCGTGCGACGTTGTTGTTGGAGACATCGAGGCCGGCACACCGGATGAACGGATTATGGCATTTCTTAAGTTGTGTGACGTAAGTCATTCGTAGAATGGAGAGCGTAATCAAGATGGAATCGAACTCGAACGTATTGCCGAAGCCGCTTCGCGGCATTATTCCGCCGATGGTTACACCGCTTCTGGAGCGAGATACCCTCGATGTGGCCGGCCTGGAGCAACTGATTGAGCACATCCTTGCCGGCGGTGTGCATGGATTGTTTATCTTGGGGACAACCGGTGAAGCGCCAAGTCTAAGTTTCCGTTTGCGATGTGAGCTCACCGAGCGTGTCTGTGAGCAGGTTAAAGGGCGTGTGCCGGTACTGGTCGGGATAACGGACACATGCTTTGTGGAGTCTGTGAAGATTGCGTGCAAGGCAAGAGATGCCGGCGCTGAGGCTGTCGTGCTGGCGCCGCCATATTACTTTCCGGCTGGTCAGGGGGAGCTGCTCGAGTACCTCGAGCATCTAACTGCTGAGCTGCCGCTGCCGTTGTTCCTTTATAACATGCCAAGCTACACGAAGCTGGTTTTCGAGCCTCAGACGGTGCAGGCAGCGGCTGGTATTACCGGCATTGTGGGGATGAAAGACAGTTCCGGCAATATGCTCTATTTTCACCAGCTCCAATCGCTGCTGAAAGAGCACCCGGGCTTTTCACTTTTGATGGGGCAGGAGGAACTGCTTGCTGAGGCGGTTTTGGCGGGTGCGCACGGCGGCGTGTGCGGAGGCGCCAACCTTGCTCCACGGCTTTATGTTGACCTTTACAATGCAGCGTGTCGCAGAGAGCTGTCGGCGGTGGAGACCCTGCAAAGAAAAGTTATGCAAATCAGTACGAGCATTTATAGTGTGGGCAAGTATGAATCGAGTTATCTGAAAGGGCTAAAGTGTGCGCTTTCGTGTATGGGTATTTGCGGTGATTTTTTAGCTGAGCCGTTTCACCGTTTTCGCCGAGCCGAACGTAATATGATTCGCCGGCACCTAAAAGAGCTGGGGCTGATGGAGAACAAATAGAAGGTAGGCCCGGTGAAAGATTAAAAGATTATGAATGGAGGCCTTGGCACAATCGATATCGGGATTTTGTTGGCTTACTGCTGCGTACTGGTTGCTATGGGTTTGTACTACAGGCGTAAGTGCCGCACAGCAGAGCAGTTCATGGTCGCCGACCGTTCGATTCCTGCGTGGGCGGCCGGGCTGGCCGTGATGAGCGCCTACACCAGCAGCATTTCGTATATCGCTACGCCGGGTAAGGCCTTTGATGCTAACTGGCATCCTATGCTTTTCTCGCTTTGTATCCTGCCGGTGGCGTGGCTGGTTTGCAAATACGCGGCGGGCTATTATCGACGGACGCGGCTGATTTCTGTTTATGCGTTTCTGGAGGAGCGGCTTGGAGCCTGGGGACGAGTATATGCAGCACTGGCGTTTGTTCTGTATATGGTCTGCCGCGTTGCTGTAATTCTCTACTTAGCCAGCTTATTGCTGAGCACGTTTGTTGACGCCGACATCCGTGCGGTGATTGTATTCATCGGTGTGGTGACCATCATTTATACACTTCTTGGCGGGATGGAGGCGGTGATTTGGACGGACGTCATGCAATCAGTGATTATGATTATAGGCGTTCTTTTCTGCGCGGTCAGTTTGTCGCTTCACGTCTTCTCGGGGCCGGAGCCCTTGATTCAAACAGCTATTGAACAGGGCAAGTTTAGCTTTGGCAGTTTGAAGTTCTCTCTTAACACTCAGGCCCCCTTCTTGCTTTCGCAAGAAAGCGGGGGGCTGGCCGGCCGAACGGTATGGGTTATGATTGTCTTTGGCGTTGTAGAAAACCTGCGGAACCTATTGGCGGACCAGAATTATGTGCAAAAATACTGTTCCGTTGCCACCGAGCGCCAAGCGAAGCGGTCTGTCTGGATTGCCATGCTGATATACATTCCCCTCACGGCGGTTTTCCTCTACATCGGGACAACCCTTTTTGCCTTTTACTCTTCGCCGGAACATACGCTCGGCGCCGATATAACGAAGGGTGACCAGGTTTTTCCGTATTTCATCGCTACAGAACTGCCCGTAGGTCTGAAAGGATTAATCATAGCCGCGATTCTTGCGGCTGCGATGAGTACTGTGGACTCAGCGTTGAATTGCTCGGCGACAGTCCTGCTGCTGGATTTTTATAAGCGGTATTTTAATCCGAATATCGCAGACAAGGCCAGCGTGCTGTTTCTGCGTTCAATGACGATAGTATGGGGTGTGTTGGGAATTGGGTTTGCGCTTTTGATGATTAATGCAAAGAGCGCGCTGGACGTTTGGTGGCAGATGTCGGCAATCTTTGGCGGGGGTACGCTGGGCCTGTTCCTTTTGTCGTTAATGCGGGTCCGGCTGCGTTTGTGGCAGGGTCTTGTGTCAATCGGGGTAAGTATCGCCGTAATCAGTTGGGCGCTCTTTATACGGCACGATTTTGTGACCGAACATCTGCCGCAATCCTGGCACTGGATTCAGTGTAACCTCGACAAGATCACCGTTGGTGGGGTGGGAACAGCGGCTCTATGTGCAGTCGCTTTCTTTTTCGCCCTGATGAATCGGAACCGACGCTGACTATCATTAACGACTTCTTGGCTTTGACGTCGAAGCAGTAAAGGTTGTCGGCATATCGCAGGTACAGCCGTCCTCCTATGACGACGGGGTGGGCCCAGCTCGTTCCAGTGCCTTCAACGGTTACTCTACCCTTGATTTCCATGCCGTCAGGTGAGCACGTTGCCAGGGCCGCTCTGCCGCCTCTTTCGGCGAAGAGGTACAACATCCCATCTGCAAAGCATAGTGAGCCCTTGCCCACCGCTTTTTCATACCACTTTTGCCGGCCTGTCTTGAGTTCGAGGCATGACCAGCCGCCGCTATGATTGCCATAGATGTGGCCTTCGTGCACGATATAGCCTCCATGATGGCAAGCCATGTCCCTGGTTGTCCAGACCTCTTGGGCTGATACCTTACCGTCAGAAGCGCTTAGCTTCAGGCAGATACCGCCCTTGCCATACCCGTTGGCCCAGAAGATGAAACTGTCGGCGTAAACCGGGTCGGGGCAGTTTGCAGTGTTGTTGGTGCACCAGCCGTTGGACCACAGAAGCTCGCCGGTCTTGGCTGAGACGCACACAATACCTGCACGGGTGCCGGTTGCGAGCAAGGGCATCTGGTTGTATGTAAATGGGACACAGGAGCTATATTCCGGTCCGGCCCGAAAGCCCTTACTCTGCCAGACTGTCTCGCCGGTGCTCTTATTAAAAGCCATAATACAGTTGTCTCCGCCGGGTTTAACGATGGCAAGGTTCTTGTAGATAAGGACCGACTCGGCGTACCCCCATTTGCTGGGCCGGCCGCCAAAGCTTCGCAGGTCCTTGGACCAGTTCTGCCTGCCGGTTTTGGCATTGAAAGATGCGAAAAGCCCGTTGCCGGACAGCAGGTAAAGACTGTCGCCATCGACCGTAGGGGTCGACCGCGAGCCGGGATGGCTCCTGGTATAGGCCCTGTCGACCGGAATTTTCCACCTGGGCTTTCCGTTCATATCGAAGGCAAACAGCACCAGCTTGTCGCCAACATCGCCTGTCGTGTAGACGAAGCCGTCCCTGACCGCAACAGTTGAATAACCTGTGCCGAGGCCGTCCGCCTGCCACAGCAGTTCGGGGCCTCCGGGGGGCCATTCTTTCAGCAGGCCGGTGTCAGGGGACTTGCCATCGTGGTTAAGCCCCCGCCACCAGGGCCACTCAGCGGCATCATCGGCCGCGCTGACGGACGATATCCACATTCCCAATGAAAGAACCAACATTGCTGCCAACAATTTCATTTCTCTCATATCTTACCCTTGTCTGAAAAAGTTAAATAAATTCGATACTGGACTAACTGACTTGGCCTCCCCACTGTGAGTTGGCGACAGTATTCATTTTGAGCTTTGTAGGGCGGTTCAGGAACCGCCCTTACTTCGCTGCCTTAACCGGCCTCTTTTTGGCTAAATTACCACATTTTTGTTGTTTGTGCAAGCCCCGTTAGAAATTCCAGACGACACAAGAATACCGGACAAAAAGCGAAGATTTCTAACGGGGCAAGCAATTTTTTGAAAAGCCGGCTGCAACGTTTGTGGATTGAAGCGACCGCCTGCCGCGTAGAGTACGCAAATTATGCTTAAATCGTTTGCATTACCCCAGTTAAACTGATAAAATAAGTAAAATGTAATGTTGGCAGCCTTATAGAGGCATAGTTTATCTGTGAGATTCCAGTGTGGGCTGTGGAATATTGCCGGTTGTGTACAGATAAGCTCGGAAAGCCCGAAAAGAAGCGTCCTATTACTCGATACGAAAAGTGTGAGGAACGATGAAATTGCGAATAAACCGCCGTACTTTACTTCGCAATAGCGCACTTGGCGGCCTGGGTCTGTTGATTCTGAAGAACAGCCGCGCTGCTTTCAGTTACGAAGCAAATGAAAAGCTTAATATCGCGCTGATTGGGGTCGGTGGGCGTGGAAGCTGGTTTGTGGGCGCAATCCCGAGGGTGGGCGGAAACGTTGTGGCGATGTGCGATATCAATGAGCGAAAGGCAAGTGGCTCGTTCAAGGAACTGCCGAAGGCCAAAAAATATTTTGATTTCCGCAGGATGCTTGACGAGATGGACAAACAAATCGACGCTGTCGTCATCGCCACGCCGGACCATACCCACGCTGTCGCCTCGGCGTTGGCGTGCAAGATGGGCAAACACATCTATTGCGAAAAGCCGCTAACGCACAATATTTATGAAGCTCGTGTTCTGCAGCAACTGGCGGCAAAGCACAAGGTCGCTACACAAATGGGCAACCAGGGCACTGCGAGCC
This sequence comes from Planctomycetota bacterium, assembly GCA_013349615.1. GTDB lineage: Bacteria > Planctomycetota > Phycisphaerae > Sedimentisphaerales > Anaerobacaceae > CS2-K091. The sequence continues at coordinate 13,313 of DUZJ01000090.1, forward strand.
AAGGTTTTCGCCGAGCTGTTGAGCTTGTTCAAGCAGGCATTCTGGGCGAAGTTCGGGATGTACATGCCTGGAATACAGGCGGAGGGCCGGGCAAACGGCCGTATCCCAGCAAAGTCCACGACTTGCCGGATTATCTGAAATGGGACCTTTGGCTCGGTCCGGCGGCGTCCCGGCCGTATAATTCCCGCTGGCTGAGCGGTTGGCACGGCTGGCGCGACTTCGGCACGTGTCAATTGGGAAACTGGGCCTCTCATACTATGAACCTGCCTTTCAAAGCTCTAAAGCTCGATTCACTCTGGAAAGCCGACACGCCGGTTTCCGGCGAATCCGGCAGCGACGTCTTTGCCGGAGTTCGGCTGCGAGCTGAAGTGTCCGGCTTCCACAAGGCGACATTTCCAAGGCGGGAAATCATCCACTATGACTTCCCCGCACGAGCAGATTGTCCGCCGGTCAGGATAAACTGGTATAACGGCGGCGGCCATGCGCCGGCGCCTCGAGGCCTTATCGAGAAGCTCATGGGCCGGCGGCTCGATTGGGGCGACGCCGGTGAGAAGAGATGGCAGGACCACGCCGGCTGCCTTTTAGTGGGTACAAAAGGTATGATACATTCTACGGGGCATAATACGTCGTTCACACTGCTTCCCGAAGACAAGTTCAAGGACTTCCAGGGTCCACCGTCGTCACTGCCGCGTTCGAGGGGCCATGAGCGTGAGTGGCTCGATGCCTGCAAAGAAGGGCCGCCGGCGATGTCCAACTTCGATTACGCCGGTCCTCTGACGCAGTTCGTCCTTCTGGGTAATGTCGCTACCCTTTTTGGTGATGAAATCAGGTTCGACCCGCTGGCAATGAAAATCGTGAACAATTCGGAGGCCAATGAGGCCCTCAGACGTGAATACCGAGAGGGCTGGTCGTTGTAAAAACTGTTGGTAAGAAATTTATGCTTGGATTTACAGGAGTAAAATAATGAGATGTAGAAGGTCATCGAAAAGTAGAAATAGAATCAAGATGCTGTGTTGGGAAATGGGACGCGTGATGAAGCTGAACTGTATCTTAGTGATCAGTGTTGGTGTTCTTTTCAGTGCAGCGTTGGCGGCTTCCGGAGGCAAGCGTGAGAAAAAGTACACTGAAACCGTTATCAGTAAAGGTGGTGAAAAACTCTCATTTGAAATGGTACTCATTCCGGGCGGTAAGTTCCTGAAGGGAAGTCCAAAGGCGGAACAGGGGCGTAAGGACAACGAAGGTCCGCAGCACGAGGTGCGCTTGCAACCTTTCTACCTTTGCACAACGGAGACCACTTACGAGCTGTTCATAGCTTATTATGAAGAAACGGTACAGGAACAAAGGGACGACCTCACAGTTGAAGAGCTGGATAAGAGCAACGAAGACCTGGACGCTATTACAGGGCCTACACCCATTTATGGCGACCCGACGATGGGTATGGGCGGAGGCACACATCCGGCGATTGGGGCGACCTGGCACAACGCGATGACCTTCTGCAGATGGCTGTCAATGAAAACAGGCAAAAAGTATCGTCTGCCAACCGAGGCGGAGTGGGAATATGCCGCACGGGCAGGCGCCAAGGCCGCCTATTTCTTCGGCGAGTCCCCGGACAAGCTCAAGGAGTATGCGTGGTTCGAAGCCAATTCCGACCAGATGACCCAGGAGGTTGCCAGGAAGAAGCCAAATCCCTGGGGTCTGTACGACATGTTGGGCAACGTGCGGGAATGGGTTTATGATTTTTACAGCCCGACTGCCTATGCGGAAGATGCCAAAAGGAATCCATCCGTGAATCCTATGGGACCGAGAGGGGGCAAGGTGCACGTGGCCCGTGGTGGCGATTGGGACAGTCTTGATGAGGACCTTCGCTGCGCCGCAAAGACCTTCGAAGAAGACTGGTGGCGTTTCCAGGACCCGCAGATACCCAAGAGTAAGTGGTGGCTGCCGCAGATGGACTTTATTGGCTTTCGGATAGCAATGTCCGTTGAACCAAGCCGGTAATGCCTGGACAGTGGTTATTGGTAATTCGAATATACCAGTTACCAGCAGAAAGGAGTGGCCGATTATGTTATGCCGTCGTTTTTGTAAAGCCGTTCTTTTAGTGGTGGCGATACTGATGCTGCCTGTGCAAGCTGCAGCGCAAGTTACCAGACAGCAGGCGGAGCGAATCCGTGCAGCGGTGCCCAGGAAGGCGCGAGTGACCCCGAAAAAGCATCGCCGCGTGCTAATCTGGAACAC
>DUZJ01000091.1 GCA_013349615.1 Planctomycetota bacterium
TTCTGCTTGCCTATCCCATAGGGCAGGGATATTGAGCCGCGAACCATCTGGTCGGCCTGCTTGGGGTCAATACCCAGATGCAGCACACATTCTATGCTCTGGTCAAATTTTACCGACTTAAGCGACTTTGCCTTTTCGACTGCCTCAGCCAGGCCCAGCGGTTCTTTGCTTACCTGCTCCGACTCTTTTTTATACCTTTTGCTTCTGAATCCCATAGCTCGGCTTGTGTATAATCTCTCTTTCTGTCCGTTATACGCTATCTTCTATTTCTATACCCATGCTCCGGGCGGTACCCTTGATAATCTTTTCGGCCTGCTCCAAATCGTATGCGTTCAAATCCTTGAACTTGGCCTCAGCGATTTTTCGCAGTTGCTCGGCGCTAACTTTCCCGACTTTCTCTTTATTTGGAACACCGCTACCTTTTGCGATTTCGGCCGCCTCTTTCAGCAACACTGCCGCCGGGGACTTTTGACCTCGAAGGTGAAACTTTTGTCCCTATAGACGGTTATCACGACCGGCACGATTGTTCCATTAAGCTGTTTTGTTCGTTCGTTGAACTGGGAAACGAACTGGCCTATATTAACGCCGTTTTGACCCAAAGCAGGTCCTATCGGCGGTGCCGGTGTGGCCTGCCCGCCCTTCGCCTGCAATTTAATCTTCACCATTACCTCTTTGGCCATTCGTCACCTTCGTATCGTATCTTTCATCCGGTCTTACACAATGCCCCGTGTGATATTGCTTACATTTTTTCGATCTGCCAATACTCTATATCCAGCGGTGTAGGTCGGCCGAATATCGCAACAATCACCTTCACAATCCCCCGCTCAGTATCAATCGAATCGACGGTCCCTTCAAAGTTCTCAAAGGCACCTTCCCTGATTTTAATCATATCACCTTTCTCAAACTCGACCTTGATGCTTGGTGCTTCTTCAGGCTTTTCCGCCTCTAAAAGCATCTTTGCCACATCCGTATCCCGCATAGGCGTAGGGATTCCATCCGAGTTGATAAAATCTCCGACGCCGGAGGTTTCCTTAATCATAAACCATGCCTTTTCCTGCACCCTGCCATCTTCGGCGGGCTCCATCTCCATAAAAACGTATCCCGGATATAGTTTCCGCTTATGGACTGTCTGTTTGTTGCCGCGGATGCGCCTTATCCGCTCGACAGGAACCTCTATTCTGCCTACAATATCGGCCAAAGCATCCTTTTCTACTTTCTGAGCAAGGGTTTCTTTGACCTGCATTTCTTTATTTGCCGCAACTCGTAAAACGTACCACTGCATATTACTGCCTATATCGTATCTGGTATGTTGTATCCCGCCCTCCGATGCTCCTGGCTCTCTAAATTCATCCTTTAATTATTCTGCCGGTTTTAGACGTTAATATAACAGCCGGTCAAAAAACACTTGAAAACCTAAATCTGTGACCCCAAGTAAGACAGCTAAAAGAATCACAAGCGCAATAACGATAAATGTCGAAACTGCTATTTCCTTTCTGCTCGACCAACTGACCTTTTTCATTTCGCCTTCAGCGGCAATCATAAAATCTGCAATTGAAGGTTTATTGACCAACCATAAAACCAAAAGAGCCAGGACAACAAACAAGCCTGCGGGCACCATGGTCTCGACCCACAATCCCAGGTCCCAGCCCTGTAATTTCTTGTAAAGCCGCAAACAACCTAATCCTGCAATTATTGCTGCGCCAAAGGTACTACAGAGCCTTGTGTATTTCCCCTGACCACGTTTATAAATATCAAAAGCCATAATAATCCCGCATCTCGTGTTTCTCGTCATAAGATACGCTTCCAAGCAGGCCAGGAGGGAATCGAACCCCCAACCTTCGGTTTTGGAGACCGACGCTCTGCCAATTGAGCTACTGGCCTATCTTTATGGGTTCCCATTTTGCGATAAGCTGCCCCCGCTTTCGCAGGAGTGCACTTGTCCCTGCGAAGACGGGGATGGGCTCCCTGCTCTTTTGTCACCGCAAGGCGGGGCTTGCTTATTTACGGCGTATCTTATGGACAGTATGTTTACGTTCCTTTTTGCAAAATTTTTTTAGCTTTAATTTCGGCGTCCCCTCCGCCACACTGACACTTGTGCGATAGTTTCTCTGGCTACACTCGACACATTCGAGCCAGACAAATTCCCTTTTGCTCTTCTTCTTAGCCATAAAGTCTCTCCCCGCCGAACAGGCTTACCCCATTAGAAACTTTCCCGTTTTGCATCATATTCCCTACTGTAGAATTTCTAACGAGGTGCGCTTACTTGAGAGAAACCCCAAACGCAATAAACTGCGTTGGGAACCCACAAACATTTCCCTGCCCTGTAGATGCCCATCAGGCTACACATCACCGATGCCGGCACCTTTGCTTTTGACACTCGTGGGCTCAACAATTTACCAGAGGTCCTCATGCAAGGATTTTCGTTACCACACCCGCGCCGACTGTCCGACCACCCTCACGAATGGCAAAGCGAAGGCCGTCTTCCATAGCGATAGGAGAAATAATCTCAACCTCCATCGCTATATTATCACCCGGCATACACATCTCCGCGTTCTTACCTTCCCGGGTCATTAATGCATGAACTGAACCGGTGACATCGGTCGTTCTGAAATAAAACTGTGGCCTGTAACCCGCGAAGAATGGTGTATGACGGCCACCTTCTTCCTTTGTCAAAACATAGACTTCGGAATGAAACTTGGTATGAGGAGTAATGGAACCGGGGGCTGCGACAACCTGGCCTCGTTCCAAGTCTTTCTTTTCCACGCCGCGCAGAAGCAAGCCGATGTTATCGCCGGCTTGGCCTTCATCGAGGGTTTTGTTAAACATCTCCACGCCGGTAACAACGGTCTTGCGTGTCTCTTTTGCAAGCCCAACGACTTCAACCTCCTCGCCAACGCGTACTTTACCTCGCTCAACCCTGCCTGTTCCGACCGTGCCGCGACCCTTAATGCTGAAAACATCCTCAACCGGCATAAGGAACGGCTTATCAACATCACGCTCAGGAATTGGCAGATAATCATCGACCGCATCCATCAATTCGTCAATACATTTGCACGCTTCATCGTCTTTACCTTCGCATTCCATCGCCGCCAAGGCCGAGCCCTTAATAAGAGGAATTTCGTCACCGGGGAACTCATATTTGTTCAGCAGTTCTCTTATCTCCAACTCGACCAGCTCCAGCAGTTCAGGGTCATCAACCTGGTCCACCTTGTTCATAAAGACCACAATCCTGGGCACGTTAACCTGACGAGCAAGGAGGATGTGCTCGCGAGTCTGCGGCATAGGGCCATCTCCGGCCGCCACCACCAAAATAGCACCATCCATTTGGGCTGCACCGGTAATCATATTCTTGATGTAATCGGCGTGTCCCGGACAATCAACGTGTGCATAGTGGCGTTTGTCCGTCTCATACTCGACGTGTGCAGTATTTATTGTAAGCCCACGCGCTTTCTCCTCCGGTGCATTGTCGATGTCCTCAAACTTCTTGATTTTGCCCGTGCCGGCTTTTTTTACCAGGCGCATTGTGATTGCAGCCGTCAATGTTGTTTTGCCGTGGTCAACATGACCGATAGTTCCAATATTGATATGTGGTTTTACCCGCTCAAATACAGCTTTTGCCATCTTAATATACACCTCCAATGTGCTGGGTTAGCATTTTTTTACCTGCCTATTCTGTTCGAGAACCTGTTTTCAAACTTCTATAATCAACTCACAGCCAAGATTGCCGATAGATTTTCGAGCTATCTCAGCCTGACTTGGCTGCCCCGTAAGAGCAACGGGCAACTTACGGGGCTTGCATTTAGCTGCTGATGGGGCTTGAACCCATGACCTCGTCCTTACCAAGGAAGCGCTCTACCACTGAGCTACAGCAGCACTATTGAACTCACCATTCATCGCTCTGGCGGTGAATGAAATATCAAACAATAAAGAGTATCTTTACCCAATTTGCAAGCCGCAAAAGGTGAACCTCACCCTCTTTTTCTGCCTCGATAAATCTATACACTAAGTACAAGCACTTCCAAGCACGTTCAGTCGATTTACAATATAAACGCTTGATATTATGAAACCATCGGGAACAATGCAACCGTAAAAAGAAAAAATTTGCAAAAAAATAAAAATCTTCAGATTTGTGCCTGTTTAGCCTATAAATACGGATTTTTTACCAGAAAACGCCGTTTTACTGGGATTGGCATGTTTCCCGAGACCCTTTGAAAGCATCAAAAACCTTGTTTAACGCCCAAAAACGGCGGTCTTCTAAGCTACACACGGACTTATTTTTTTTATTTTTCGAAAAAAAAACGTCGAAACCATCCCTATACGCCGCAGCAGCATACCAATACCGGCGCTAATCACAATCTAAATCCCGGTTAATTACCAGCTTTTTCGAGCTTCTTTGGCTCTTTAGCCTTGCCAATGCGGCTAAGCCATACTTTGACCTGCTCGAGCCATTTCGGCCTCCTGACGGAGGGCTTCATTTGGGTCAGTGCTTTTAAGACCACGTTAGGGTCGGCTCCAGCAGGCGGTTCGCTTAGATAATTGTCAATTGCCTGTACTATGACATTGTTAGGCTCTAAGTCCTTTTCCAGCAAGCAATTATGCACCAATCCGGTCGCAGCTTTCACGTTTGGCCATCTCAAATAAGCATCCAGCAGCTCCGCCAGAATTTTATCTCTCTGGTCTGTTTCCTTTACCTCTCCCTGCAATATACCCAAGTGCATCGCCGCCTGCGCAAAATCACCGGTTTTCCTATAAAGGTCAGCTAACTTTTCCCTGATATTCTTGAGCATTTTTAGCTTATTTTCGCGGACGGCTTTTCCCTGTGCTATCTCAAGAAAAGATATCCTTTGTTCAACAGACAACTCGGCTTTGCTGCCTGGCGACTCGAATTTGGCTATCCATTCGTTTAAGACGCCGGCATCAGAACCTTTGAATATCTCGAGCATTGCCTGCCAGGCCGGCTCACTCTCTCCCTCCGCGGTTGAGCCTATTTTGCCCGAAAGCCAAACCAAATCTTCCTGGCTGCCGATTTCACCGGCAAGCTCTATTATTTTTCTCCTAACGACGGGCCTGCTGTCGTTAATAAAAGCTCTCAATATCTTGAGCGCCTTTGTTTTATCGATATAGATAAGCCCATCTACGGCAGCTTCACGAACCAGAGCTGTCTCGTCATCCAGCGCCGCCTCAAATAGAGGTCCAAAAAGCTTTGCTGATTCAACTCTGCAAACGCTCCTTTGTGCGCATAATCCGGCCATGGCGGTGAGCAATTCCCCTCGCAGCATCCCGTTGGCCCCATTTTTTTCCTGTTTGTATCTTGCGTGGAGCAAATTAAGATACTTGTCAACCTCACCCGAGGCTAATCCGCCCTGCTCAAGCAGTTTCTTTATTACATCGGCTCCTTTTTGTGACTTTTTCGGGTCCTGTTCAACGAGGTACTTTTGCGCCCATTCCAAGAGCTGTTTTCTTACTTCCGGCGAAACTTTGACCCCTGAATTAGCCGAAAAGGCATATTGACATGCTCTGCCGAGCGCAACGAACAGCTCTACCCTGACCTCATCGTATTTTTCAATTTTGAACTGTTCGAGCAGGCTCTGGGCCGAATTGAGCTCCACCATCAAAGACAGTACTTTTGCCGTTTGAAGTCTGACCTCTCTGTCTGGATCCGAAGCCAAATTGACCAAAATCGGCTCAATCGCAGCCGGCAATTTCGGATTTGGCGTCGTTCCCACCCGATCTTGATAAATCTTGCCCAACGCCCACAATCTCACTGTCGCCTCCGAGCTACGCAAATGCTTATCAAAGAACTTCCCTTTGGCTGTATCATCCTTTATAGCACTGTATACATCATCTAATGCAGACAAATAGCGCTCCTGCCACAGGCCCAGCTCATCTCTCGACTTGTGCATCTGCCTTTCCAGCCAAATCACCCGGTTCTGCAGGAATACGCCTGTGTCCTGGCTTTGCAGCATCTTTATTGTTTCTTTGCGAATTTCGGCGTTCCGGCCTACTGTTATGCCCAGAGCAATAAGGGCATTCTCTGCTGCGTCAGCTACCTTACTTTCAGGGTCATCAACCAGCTTTATAAGTCTAATTACCGCCCGCTTGTCCGGCTGCAGCTTCAGTGCATATATAGCATTCAATCTCCTATTGACCGGCAGTGAGGGGTCCGCTGCTGTTTTTTCAAGCGGCTCAGATATCTGCTCGTACTCAAAAAGCAAGAGCGTTTCGGCAGCCAATTCAGCCTCGGAGACAATCTTTGTAGGCAGGATTTGAAGTAACGGCTGGACAAAGTCGTCCTTCTTCATTATAGGCCTGTGCTCTGACCGGGCCTGAATCAATGCCTTGCAGACAGCCATACGTGCGGCGCTGTTTTTAGATTGCCCAAGTACGGACAGCAGAATTCCTCTCGCCAAGGGGTCTTCGTTAAAGAGCGTCTCGGTTGCCGCAGCTATCCGTATCTGCTCGCTTTTGCCCTCCAGCAAAGTGCTTTCATATATCTTCAACTGCTCGCTGAGCTTGGCCTTTGCAACTTTTTCATTAGCGGGCGAGGCTGCCCTGTTTGCAGCGATGCCGGCCTGTTGACAGCCTACCGCCAATAGCAATATAAGCAAATATAGACGCCTTGTACTCATTAGGATGACCCTAAATAAAACTCCGTTTCTCATAATAATCCTAATGCCCATCCAAGTCAACCTTCATTTTTCGTGTGTCTGTCGCAGCTCGATTCACGCTTCTATGGTCTTGGGTGGAATTCCTTATGAATCCTTCGCAGCCTTTCACGGTCAACGTGTGTATAAATCTGGGTTGTGGCGATGTCCACATGTCCGAGCATTTCCTGGACGCTTCTCAAGTCGGCTCCGCCGGTGAGCAGGTGCGTTGCGAAGCAATGTCTCAATGTATGAACGGTTACATTTCCCGGCATCCCTGCACGAATTGCATATTTTTTAACTAATCTCCAAATCTCAATACGACTCAGGGGCAAGCCGGTTCGAGACAGGAGCAGAAAATCGGCACTGTGCGACTTGGCCAGCTTCGGCCGAAGCCCTTTTAAGTACTCGACAGTTGCTGCGATGGCGGTTTTGCCTACCGGTATTACGCGTTCTCTACTGCCCTTGCCCAGGCATCGCAAGTAACCGATGCCAAGATTCAAATCCGAGGTTTTCAGGCCGGCTAACTCGCTGGCGCGTACGCCGGTGGCATAGAGCAATTCGAGAATCGCTTTGTCACGAAGGTAAAAAGGTTCGTCCGCTGAAGGAGCGTTAATAATACTGATAACCTGTTCTTTACTGCAAATGGTGGGCAGCCTCTGCCATAGCTTTGGGCCTTCAAGGATTGCGGTGAAGTCGTCGTCGATCCGGTCGGTAAGTTTGGCAAACCGCAGGAACATCCTTATAGCGACAAGACATCGCTTAATCGAGCTTTCGCTCTTTTCGGCCCGGCTGAGCACCTGCAGATATTTTTGGATAAGGGCCGGCTTTATTTGCTTAAGCCGGCTGATTTTCTGGGATGTGCAATATGCCAGAAAGCTTTTCAAATCGCGGCCGTAGCCCAAAATTGTATTCTTCGCCAGCCCCGCCTCCACTTTCAAGTAATCGAGAAAATCCTTGACGCTCCGGCTAATATCGCCTTGAGCTTCGAGTTTCCCGCTTTGGGTATCGAAAATCGATTGTGCCTGGACAGAAGCCATTGAAATACTCACCGAATAAACTTTTGCGCCATCCGCGATATGCTATTCGTTATACAACCAATATCGGCGTTACAAGAAGCGAACCTTTACCCTGTTAGAAATTTTCCCTTATTGGCTGGCATCTTGTATACACATCTGTAAAAAATCCGCCTGTGTCGGTTCGTTTCTAACGGGGTTTAGTTGCAAAGCCGGTTAGACATTCTATAATTGATGCCGGCTACCCGATGCTCGACATCAAGTATCAAGAACAGTCGAAAATGGAGGAAACAGGTATGGACGATAATAAGGTAACTCGCCGCGAATTGCTCAAATATGCAGCCGGTGCTGCGCTGGCAATAACCGGTTTCTCGGACCGCGGGGCACGGGGCACAAGCCGCGGGCTTCCTCGCGTCCGGGTCATCACGCGCGGGCCGAAATTCCACTGGTTCGGCTACTACGACAAGCTGCAGTTCGACCCATCCTGCCGGTATGCACTCGGAATGGAAGTCGGCTTCGAGCATCGCAGCCCAAAGCCGGACGACGTTATCAGTATTGGAATGGTCGATTTGAAGGCCGGTGACCGCTGGATGGAGCTTGGCGAAAGCCGCGCGTGGTGCTGGCAGCAGGGCTGTATGCTCCAGTGGCGGCCCGGCTCGAAGAATGAAATCGTGTGGAACGACCGACAGGACGGTCGATTCGTCTGCCACATCTTCAATGTCAAGACAGGCAAAAAGCGAACGCCGGCGCATCCGTTTTACACGATAAGCCCCGATGGGCGTACCGCCGTCACGCCGGATTTCCGGCGTATCCAGGATATGCGGCCCGGCTACGGCTACGCGGGCCTGCCCGACCCGCACGCGGACGAGTCGGCACCGAAAGACTCAGGCATTTTCCGTCTCGACCTCGAAACGGGACGCCAAAAACTCATAATCTCCATTGCGGATGTGGCAAGAATCCAGAACCCGCACGCTGACTTCGCCGGCGCAAAGCACTATTTCAATCATCTGCTGTTCAATACAGACGGCTCTCGATTCATCTTTCTGCACCGCTGGCGGGCCAGGGGGCAGCGGGGCTTCGGCACGCGAATGCTCACCGCCCGGCCGGACGGCTCAGATATTCGCATCATTGACGATTACGGCCGGATGTCACATTTTATCTGGCGAGACACACGCCATATCCTCGCCTGGGCCTGGCACCCTTCGCACGGAAACGCTTTTTATCTATACGAGGACGGCACTGACAAGGTCGAAGTCATCGCCAAAGGCGTTATGACTCAAAATGGACATTGCAGTTACCTGCCGGGCGGTAAATGGATTCTCAACGACACCTATCCGGACAAAGAGAGAAAACAGCACGTTTACCTTTATAATGCAGCGACAGGCAAGAGAGTCCCGCTTGGCAGTTTTCATTTACCGCCGCAATACAAAGGCGAATGGCGGTGCGATACGCATCCGCGTTTCAGCCCCGACGGCCGCAGCGTCGTCATTGACTCGCCGCACGGCGGCAGCGGCCGACAGATGTACCTTATCGACATCAGCCTGATTGTCGCCTGAATTTGCTTTTGCCCGCACTTTCTATGCTGTCCTGAGCAAGACAAAGCCGCAAAAAATGGCAAAAATGCCCCTTTTCAAGAATCTCTTTTTACAGAGGCATATCCGCGGTTACAGGCCAAAAATCCAGATTTCAAGCTGATATTGGAAATTTTCAAAAAAATCGGCAAAATTTGAGCAAATTGCTTGACGCAAAAGCCGCTTTGTGCTAATATTTAATACAAGCAAGCAGGTTTGAAAAGTCTATTATATAATTTAAGTTGTCATCATAATTTTCGCCATTTGCATTTCATAACCTGAACCTGCCTGGTAAAAACAAGTTGTAGTCCTTCTACAGATGTTGCGCCGACAGCATGCGTGAACTCAGAAAGGACGGATTACATGGACATTCTCAACAGAAACAGGTTTTGCGAATTTGAACGGGCCCTCTTTGCGCGCATACTCCAAACCCGCCTGATTCGCGAAAACAATTGGAGAACATTAAAATGAAAAAGACAATTTTTCTAACCATTGTTGCCCTGCTGAACACTTCCGGTTTAGCACCGGGAGCGACTCGTTTGGTTCCGTACGAGTACGCCACCATTCAGGCCGCGATCGACGATTCCAACGATTGCGATACTATCATTGTCCAGCCGGGCTCATACACAGAAAACATCAACTTTCTCGGAACAAATCTCACGCTCACAAGCACCAGGCATACAGATCCAAACATTGTAGCGCGAACGATTATTGATGGTAATGCGTCAGGATCGGTGGTCACATTTAATGGAACAGAAAGTCCAGAGTGTATCCTGAGAGGATTTACCATAACCGGAGGCCGTCAAGTCAGCGGGGGCGGCATTTATGGCAATCGCACAATGGCCACAATCGAGCATAACCTTATTATTGGCAATACCGCTACTGGAGGCACAAATTGGGATGGTAAGGGCGGCGGTATATACGCCTGCGATGGCATAATCCGAAACAATATTATAGCCGATAACCTGGCTCTGTATAAGGGTGGCGGTATCTACGCACTCGACGGTATTATCAAAAACAATCTTATCTTCGGAAACTGTGCTCAAATTTCCGGCGGTGGTGGAATCTGCTCTACCGGCAATTATCCCAGCTACCGTAGTTGCCCAATTATTACAAACTGCACTATCGTCAACAACACCACAGGGATATGCTGCACGGGTACCGATGGCCAGGGAGGTGGTGTCTACTGCTTAAAAGGTAACTATCACATTATCACAAATTGTATACTGTGGGGGAATGTCGCTAATTGTGGGCCGGAGATTGCACTCGTCGACTATTCTATTGATCCTGTTGAGCCTATGGTATCGCTGACAATAACATATAGTGATATCCAGGGTGGCCATGCGATGGTCTATACTCAGGGTTATTGCGACCTTGTCTGGGGTGGTGGTAACATTGATGCTGACCCATGTTTTGCAGATCCGTGTAACGGTGATTATCATCTGAAATCGCAGGCCGGCAGGTGGGACGCAAACGAAGGACGATGGACGAAAGACGACGTGACGAGTCCTTGTATCGATGCGGGCGATATTTACAGCCCCATCGGCTATGAGCCGTTTCCCAACGGCGGCCGGATTAATATGGGAGCGTATGGTGGGACGGCTGAGGCAAGTAAATCATACTTTGGCAGGCCGGTTTGTGAAACCATTGTCGCAGGCGATATAAACGGCGACTGTGAAGTCAACTTCAAAGACTTTGCGCTGATGGCTCTGCATTGGCTGGAATGTATCGAGCCGAACCAAGGCCCATGGCACTTAGTAGAGGATGATACAGAAGACTCTTACTCTTGTGAAGGAAATTTTGACGTCTCTTTCCCTTGTTCAAATGCTGTAGATGAAGATTGGGATATTTATGCTTTACCGGCAGATGGCGGTGCTGCATCTATTATTTATGAAAACTATATAATTCCTGCTGGAATAGCAATGGCAGATTTTACAATAAAATATAGACAAACGGCACCGGTAACGCCTGGACTTTGTACTAATGTTACAGATTATTGGGATGGAAGCACTTGGAAAGAGCTAAATTGCACAGCACTAACTACTCAAATATCAACTCTCACGGTTAGAATCCCTGATGATGCTTTAAGCGGAAGCGCTTTACAATTAAGAACCAGAATATGGAAAAGCTTGGGCATTCCCGGTAGTGGAAGTGGAATGTACTATGAAGGAAAAGTAATATGGTATCTTCTGCCGGTTTGCCAGACTATTGTCGCCGGGGATAAAAAAGCGAATGAGAAGTGAACTTCGAAGACTTTGCGTTTATGGCCTTACATTGGCTGGAGGATAATAATCCTTAGCAGAGGTGCTGATGTGGAAAGAAGCGATAATGAAGTTCGAACGAAATTTGTTGCGCGGTATTTAGAGACACAAGTGCGCAGCCTGTGGTATAATAATATATCTGTCATACATTATTTTAAGGAGTGCAAAAATGAAACCGAAAAGCTCAACTGTCATCTTTGCCATTTTAGTAACAGCGGCCATCGTATCGGCCAACCCGATTCCTGTCCCGCCGCCGGCAAATATGCCCGCCGAAGAGATGTACGTGCAGATTCAGCCGGACGGTAACGGCCTTGACGCAGTCTTCACCGGGCTCTTTACGTTCGTGTACATCCCCAAAGACGTTAAATCTATGCTGTTTCCCGTACCTCCCGACGCAAACAATATACGCGTCTGGGCCGACAGCAACGAACTGCCGTGGACGCCGAGTGAGCGAGAGTATCCGACAATCCTGCCGGAGATGCCAAACATACCGATGGTTGAATGGCAGGGCCCGTTCCATCCGAACGGTGCGGTTTTCCGCGTTGATTATGAACACGACCTTATCGAACGGCCGAACTCTTTTCTCTTCTTCTACGCGCTGGGAACGGGCAAGTACTTTCCAAGCTATGAGAAAACGACCACAGCCCACTTCGACATCCTGCTTCCTGACCGCTATACCGTAGCGAGCGTCTGTCTGGACGAGACACCGCACGAATACAAAGTTCTCGGCTCACATCTGGTACTGACCGTCAAGTCCTATTTTGGCCCCATCGTAAATGACCTGATTGTTTCGCTCGTCCCCATCGATTTCGAGCGCTGCGGCGTGCTGGTACAGGGCGTTGAGTGTGTGCTGTTTTTAGCTGATTCCGGCGGGCTGTATGTACTCGATAACCTCGGTGACTTTAAGGCCGGCGACCGTGTTCAAGTACGCGGCCAACTGGAGCATCATTGCACTTCGTATTGTATGCAGGGAGACGGCTGCATACACCACAATACGATTTGGCCCTGCCCGCGATGCGACTTCAACACCGATGGCGATGTAGACCAGAGCGATTTTGCCGTTTTGGCCGCCGCCTGGGCAAGCAAGCCCCACGATGACAACTGGAACCCGGCCTGCGACATTAGTGACCCCGCCGACGGTGTTATCGACATCCGTGACCTTGCTATTGTGGCTCGCAACTGGCTGAAGGCCGAGTTGTGCAAACCGGGATTAGCCGGGTACTACGTCCCTTACGACAATCCCGTCGAGCCGAACGCCCCGGGCTACACTCTTCCGCTCGACCTGAACGATGTCGAGAACTACGCTGATATGGATTCCAGGTTCGGTTTAGGGGCCGTCGCACCACTGCTTGAGCAAAATGGCTTTGCCGTCATCGAATATGACTTCGGCGACCTTAACGACATCGTGGGACCGTACGAGTACCTTCGCAAGAGGGATGTGCCCTTGTTTGTCAGCGCCGACACGCTTCTGCACCTTTATCACATTCAGTTTGACGAGACACTAAAGGATGTGGAAGAGCGTGAGTTTGTTTCCGATATCAATGACCTGACGGCGGCGCTCCTGGACGAGGCGCTGGCCCAGTACGAACAATATACGGGCGACCTACAGGAAGCGGCCCGGCGTAACGTGGCTTATCTTGCTGTGGCGCAAAAGCTGAGCGACCCGAACGCCGAGGTCCCCGCATTCGCAGTCACTATGGTCACCGGCGAACTGGCCAAGATAGATGCACACAAAGGATTTGCCCCCAGCGATATCTTCATTTACCTCGAAGATTACTCACAGTATGTACCAAGGGGCCATTACACCCGAAGCGAAGATTTGAAGCGGTACTTCAGAACGTTAATGTGGTACGGACGGATGGCGTTCCTGATTAAAGGCGCTGAAAACTGGTGCCCGTGGTGTGAGGCTCTCATCAGCCCTTACGATGCCAAGATTCAGACTATGCAGGCGGTACTGCTGGCGACGTCCCTTGACACAGTCCAGGTGGGTCCGCGTACCGCACGCCGGATTTGGGACCGTATATATACCGTTACCTCTTTCTACGTAGGCTTGGCGGACGACCTTACGCCCTATGAGTATCTCTGGGCGGTGAATAAGGTCTTCGGCAGCGGGTTCACGCCCACCGACCTGGATGACCCCGACAACTTCTTTGCCCTGAAAGTCGAGCTGGCGCTGCTGCGGTCGCCGAAGATATACGGCGGAACGGGCGACGTATGGACAGAACCGCCCCTCACGCCTGAGTCGCTCGACGAGGTACTCAACAAGACCAAGGGTATGCGTTTTATGGGCCAGCGGTTTATTCCAGATTCGTATATGTTCCAGCATTTGGTAACTCCGGAAGTGCTCGGCTACACCGGCGACGGCAATCCCATACCATTCTCGTACGAAAATACGCCGATAGGCCCACAACGCTGTTATCCACGCGGACTTGATGCTATGGCCATCCTGGGCTCCAATCGGGCCAGGACAATCCTGATTGAGGCCGGTGACACGGACTACGTCGATTATTGGCCGCGATTCAACGAGCTCAAGGTCCGGTTCGATGCCTTTGACGTTTCCGATTGGAACCGCAACCTCTATTGGAGCTGGCTGTATTCGCTCCGCGCATTGATAGATGAATTCCCCGAGGGATACCCGAACTTTATGCGGACAGAGGCCTGGGAGAAGAAGGAGCTTAATGCAGCTTTGGCGTCGTGGACAGAATTGCGGCACGACACCATTCTCTACGCCAAACAAAGCTACACGCCACCGCCCACGGGCATTCCCCCCGACGTGACCGGCTATGTCGAGCCTGTGCCTGAGTTCTATGGGCGGCTGCTGGCGCTGACCCGGATGACCAGAGAAGGCTTGACTGAGCTTAACGCGCTGTCGGCCCAGGCAACGGTGCGGCTCGTAAACCTTGAGGAGATACTCGCCCGATTGATTGAAATTGCCAATAAAGAACTGGCGAATCAAATATTATCTGAGGACGACTATGGGTACATCAGGGGATTCGGCAAGACACTTGAAAAGGCTGTCATCGGCGTTGAAGATACAGGCGTCATGACAACGCTCGTGGCGGATGTCCACACCTACTCCTTTGAAGGACTGGTCGTCGAGGAAGGCGTGGGGTACGTGGACCTGATTATCATGGCCTGTTACATTCCCTACAATGCCTCACCGCCTCAGCCTCTTCAGCCTCCACCGCCGGCATCGGGCTCCGTCAACGGCTCGGTTTTTCTGGCGGCAGGACCTGTATTATCATACTATGAATTCAAACACCCAATGAGCGATAGGCTTACCGACGAGGCCTGGCGCGAGCTTCTCGATTCGCCCGAAAGACCCGACAGACCCACATGGTGGCGCAGAGAGCCTCCGCCACCGTAGCCGGTGGGTGGCAGCCTTGGGGATGGTGAATGCAGAAGAAGCCGTCCCCAAGGACATTCGGCTGAGCTC
The DNA here is from genome assembly GCA_013349615.1 of Planctomycetota bacterium. Lineage (GTDB taxonomy): Bacteria > Planctomycetota > Phycisphaerae > Sedimentisphaerales > Anaerobacaceae > CS2-K091. The sequence continues at coordinate 14,929 of DUZJ01000091.1, forward strand.
AGTCGAAGCCCTGCGCTTGAGGCTGCCACCCTCGTTCTCTGCCATATATGCTCAACGTGGAAAAAGCAATTACCTCTTGAGTCAATGACCAGGTGCATATATAATCAGCCGAAACAGGCAAGTTCCCGATCGGGTGTGAAATGAAGGGGCAAAAAATGCAAAAGAACAAAAGAAAACAAGAGAACAATAGCAAAGGGACGCTTATTCGTTATGCACTTATCGCTTCTGCACTTATGCTAACAGGCTGTGCCAGGCAGCAGCAGTTCAAGGCGGTCGAACAAATCTGCGTCTCGGACACGGGCAAGGCTGAGGCAATGCGGATAGGCGAAGATGTCCTTGGCCGAATGCACTTTACTATCGCCAAGGCTGATGCCGAGCAAGGGTTGATAAGAACCAAACCGCTGCCGGCGGCACAGTCCTTCGAATTCTGGCGCAGCGATAATGTTGGCAGCTTCAACTCCACTGAAGCAAATCTGCACAGTATTCGAAGAATCGTCGAATTAGACATAAGCCAA
>DUZJ01000092.1 GCA_013349615.1 Planctomycetota bacterium
AGATTTTGTTCTCATTTGCCTGTTCCTTTCTCATTGGTTTTTGAATAACTGAATGATAACAGGAACAGGCTTTTTTTGCATAAGTTTTTACATAAATTTCTTTCCGCAACAGGAACTAATTAAGTGGAAAAGATACGTACCGCCGTTATAGGCGCAGGCAAAATGGGGACGATACACGCCAAGGTCTACGACCAGCTCCCGCAAAGTGACTTTGTTGCTGTGGTCGATATAGACGGCGACAAGGCAGAACGCCTGGCCAATCAATATGGGTGTCACGCCTCTGTCGATTGCACGGATATCCTGGACAAGGTCGATGCGGTAACGATAGCAACTCCGACAGTAACGCATCTGGAATTGGCTAAAATCTTCATAAAAAATAATGTTGCGGTAATGATAGAGAAGCCGTTGGCAGCTAACGTTAAAGAAGGCAAAAAGATTGTACGGCTTGCGAAGAAGAACGGCAGGACCGTGGCGGTAGGTCATTCTGAGCGGTGCAATCCGGTCGTTCAGGCGGTCAAAAGGCTGGATGTTGAGCCGAAGTTTATCGAGGCCACTCGCGTCAGCCCATATACATTCCGCTCAACCGATATCGGGGTTGTGATGGACCTGATGATTCACGATATAGATATCATTCTGTCTTTGGCGGCAAGCAAAATTAAGAAAGTGGCTGCTGTCGGAATTGGCATCATTGCCGATGATAAGGAGGACATCTGTAACGCAAGAATTACGTTTGAGAACGGCTGTATTGCAAATGTTACCGCTTCGCGACTCGCTCTTAGAACGGAAAGAAGGGTGCGGGTGTTTAGTCGTCAGGCATATCTGAGTCTGGATTATCTTAAGAAGAGCGGAATTGCCATTAAGGCTGACCCAAATATCAACGCCGTGAAGTGGATAAAGGAGCACGAGGACTCGGAGGGTTTTGACCCAACGAGAGTGAACTGGCTGGATTTATTGCACATAGAGCATCTCGACATAGATGACAGGGAGCCTTTGCGTGTTGAGCAGGAGGCTTTTCTGGGGGCCGTTATGGACAAGGAGCTTCGGCCCGAGGTCAGCGCCGAAGAGGGTCTGGCTGCGATGGAATGTGCCCATAAGATTCTGGCCTCTGTCAGAAAACACAAGTGGAATGAGAAAATAGCGGACAGCACTTAGCGTATAAAAAAAGAGCTAAACGAGCAGTGCCGTATGATTCGTAAGTTTTAGTTGTGCGCATCATTGACGGCTGTGGCTTTGATGACCGGCTGCAGGAAGAAGGCAGGTAAGGAGTCGAAAAGATATGGATATCGGGCAAAAAAAAGTTAAATTAGAAACGAATATGGGGGACATGATTATTGAGCTTAGCGAAGAAGCCGCACCTGTTACGGTAAAGAACTTTCTTCGGTATGTGGAGGAAGGTTTTTACGACGGGACTATATTTCACCGGGTGATACCGGACTTTATGATACAGGGTGGCGGGTTCACGGCGGAGATTGCGCGGAAAGAGACGCATGCGCCGATTGTCAACGAAGCCGGCAATGGATTGAAAAACGACCGAGGCACTATCGCGATGGCCCGGACTAATAATCCTGACAGCGCTACAGCCCAGTTTTTTGTCAATCATATAAACAATGACTCTCTAAATTATGTTGAGAATCTCGACCCCGGGTACGCGGTATTCGGCAAAGTTATCGAAGGTATGGAAACGGCAGATAAAATCGCGGCTGTCAAGACCGCAACTCGAACGGGTATGGGTGATGTTCCCGTTGAGCCGGTCGTGATAAAATCGGCTAAGGTTATTTCGGGCAAGTAGGCTCGTGCGTTGGTTAAGCTTTTAATCTTAGCTTGCTGACCAGTTGATGGGCGAGGCGGGTAGGCTCAGGCAGGCGATATTTTGTTGTGCAGCCGAGGGTGATTTTAATTGCATCTTTCAGCAGACACTTGTTGCCAACCGAAACAAAAAGCGGCCTGACATTAGTGCGAGTTCGAACTACTGCGCCGATAGTCTCGTCTTGCGTATCGCGTATTCCGTATTGCGTATTCTGCTTCGTGCGTTTTTTGTCCTTTAACAGCGTATATGTGCCTTTTTCCAGCGGAGGGTCTTGGAATGTTCCGGTTAGTCTGCTTTTTGCGCAGCCGATGGTCGGCTTATCGAAAAACAGGCCCAGATGTGCCGCCAGGCCGAGTCGGCGGGGATGGGCGACGCCCTGGCCGTCAATAATAAATATGTCCGGCTCATTTTTGAGCTTTTCAACAGCGGCTATGCAGGCGGGGCCTCGCGAAAAGAAAGCAGGCCGGGTATGTAGGGAAAGGTCACTTCTCGCAAAGCATTTGCTGTTTCGACGGGAACAAGGTCCGGCAGCTTTAGCACTATAACAGCAGCAATGATTGTTTTGCCGTCTTTGCTGAAGGCGCAGTCGATACCGGCGATTAGTTTTGGTTGTTTTCTTAGAGGGGTAAACTGTACTTTGGAAGCGAGACTCTTCTGGCAGTCTCGCGCCTGTGAGTAAGACAAATTCCAGCTATGTAAGTCCTTTATTACCATAGTTTTTTGTGGATTCCTGATTACGCAGGAATGGCCAATTCCTAAATGAAAACATTTTACCTGCTTGTGATAGTGTGTTACAATTATTAGTTTGGATTGTTGTCGGATTTTTCGCAGCAGCACTACTGTATATTGGTACGAAGGTAAAATGGCGAAAACAGCGGAAAAAGCTATTAAGATTACGGGAGCGGCCGAGCATAATCTCAAAAATATCAACTTGAGCATTCCGCGTGATAAACTGGTGGTAATCACCGGCATAAGCGGCTCAGGCAAAAGCTCACTTGCCTTCGATACGATTTACGCTGAGGGCAGGAGAAAATACGTCGAATCGCTCAGTACCTACGCCCGGCAGTTCCTCGAACAAATGCAAAAACCGGCGGTTGGGGATATTTCCGCTCTGCCGCCCACTATTGCAATTGAGCAGCGAAGCGCCGGCGGTAATCCCCGCTCAACGGTCGCCACCACCACTGAAATTTATGACTATTTCAGACTGCTGTTTGCGCGCGCGGGTCAGCCACACTGCTGGGTATGCGGTAAAGAGATTACAAGCCAGCACTCGTCACAAATAGTAGATTCAATACTTGCCTGGCCGGACGGTACGAAAATCCAGATTTGTGCTCCTCTGATTCGCGGCAAAAAAGGCGAGCACAAAGACGTTTTTTCAGGGATACAACGTGAAGGATTTGTTCGTGTACGCGTCGATGGGGCCATCTACGATGTGTCCGGCAGCGGCCGGATACCAGTTTTGAACAAAAATAAAAAGCATGATATTGCGGCGGTCGTCGACAGGTTAATCATTAAGAATTCGGTCCGTGTTCGGTTGGCTGATTCGGTCGAGACGGCGCTGAAATTAGCTGACGGGGTAGTTTTGGTACTGGCGCAGGAACCGGATACGCATAAGAAAAGCCCAAAAGACAACAAATGGAAAGAGGTCATATACAGCGAAAAGTTCGCCTGCCCGAAACACCCGCAGGCATCCCTCGAGGAGCTATCACCCAGGCTCTTTAGTTTTAACAGCCCATACGGTGCCTGCAAAAGCTGCGACGGCCTGGGGACAATTCTGGAATTTGACCCTGACCTGATTGTCCCCGACAAGAGTGTCTCCCTGGATAACGGTGCCATCGATGCCTGGCGCAAGGGGGGAAAGAGGATGAATATTTTTTATAACAGGCTGATTAAAAGGTTCTGCAGGAACGTAGGCATCAGCAAATCGCTCCCGTTTGAGCGAATACCGGCAGAAATAAGAAGGATTTTAATGTACGGCTCAACACCGGCTGATAAGCAAAAATACGGTTTCTGGTTTGAAGGAGTCGTCCCAAATCTTGCCCGGCGATGGAAAAACACCACCAGCGAGTACGTCAAGACCAGACTGCACAGCTTTCTTTCCGAGCAGCCCTGCCGAAGCTGCAAGGGTGCACGGCTCCGGCCGGAAGCTGCCGCTGTAATCATTGGACGAAAAAATATAAGTCAGTTGACCGAGCTTTCTATCGAAAAGGCGCAGCAGTTTTTCAATAAATTGAAATTAGAAAAAGAAAAGGCCGTCATTGCCTCGCAGGTGCTAAAGGAAATAAAGGCGAGACTGAAGTTTATGGTCGATGTCGGGCTTGAGTATCTGACGCTGGACCGCAAGAGCAGCACTCTTTCCGGCGGTGAAGCCCAGCGAATTCGCCTGGCCACACAGGTCGGCAGCGGCCTGGTTGGCGTCTGTTACGTGCTTGATGAGCCGACTATAGGTCTGCATAAACGCGACAATGGTCGATTGCTTGGAATACTACAGCGGCTGAGCCGAATCGGCAATACCGTTATAGTAGTTGAGCATGATGAAGATATTATCAAAAGTGCCGACCATATTATTGATATCGGCCCGGCGGCCGGAGCGGCCGGCGGAGAAGTTGTTGTCCAGGGTAATTTAGAGACAATAACCGGCTGCACGAACTCGCTGACAGGTGAGTATCTGAGCGGCAAAAAGAGGATACCCCTGCCGACCAAACGACGCAAATACAACCTGAGAAAATGTATCGAAGTAAAAAGTGCTGCCGAGAACAACCTGAAAAATATCGATGTAAAATTTCCACTTGGTGTATTTAGCTGCGTTACCGGCGTTTCCGGTTCCGGCAAAAGCACTCTCGTAAGCCAGATTCTACTGCCGGCCTGCAAGCGCCGGCTATACAACTCTCGCGAAAAGCCGGGCAAACACAAGAACCTGCTTGGCACTTCGCAAATTGATAAGGTCATAGAGATAAACCAGTCGCCTATTGGAAAAACGCCGCGGAGCAATCCGGCGACATACACCGGCGTGTTCGACGAGATAAGAAGACTGTTTAGCCTGACGCGAGAGGCGAAGATTCGCGGCTATAAGCCGGGCCGGTTCAGCTACAACGTCAAAGGCGGCCGCTGTGAACACTGCCGAGGACAGGGAACAAGGAAGATTGAGATGCACTTTCTGCCTGATGTTTATGTAACCTGCCAAGCGTGCCGCGGTAAAAGATACAATCCGGAGACGCTCCAGGTTACCTATAAAGGCAAAAATATCGCCGATGTGCTCGATATGAGGATTGAAGAGGCGCTTGATTTCTTTGCAAATTTTCCGAAGATTGTCAGAATTCTGCGGACACTCAACAATGTCGGTCTTGGCTATATTCAATTAGGCCAGGCCTCAACGACACTGTCCGGCGGGGAGGCACAGCGGGTAAAGCTTTCCTCTGAATTAGGCAAGGCGGCTACTGGGCACACTTTGTATCTGCTCGACGAGCCGACCACAGGGTTGCACTTTGCCGACATTCATAACCTCTTAAACGTACTACAGCGACTGTGCGACATGGGTAATACCGTTGTTGTAATCGAGCATAATCTTGATGTTATCAAGATGGCGGACTATATAATCGACCTCGGCCCCGAGGGCGGGGATTCCGGCGGCCAGGTCGTTGCCGCAGGTAAGCCCGAAGAAATCATCAAAAACAGAAAAAGTTATACCGCTAAGTTTTTGAAAACAAAACTACAACTCAACAAGAAAAAGAGATAAGAAAATGTGGGAATTTCAGCTAAGTGGAATTGAGGATTTGAAGCGGTTAGTATCCCGGCTTGAAGTCGGCCTTGATGCGATAGAAGACGTTTCAATTCTTACTAAGAGCGTGCAGGCAGAGGGACTGGTTATACCAAATTCGTTGGCCGTGCACCCTATGGAAGGCTGCGATGGCGATTCGGCGGGCAGGCCCGGGAAACTAACGGTGCGGCGATATGAAAGATTTGCCGCCGGCGGGGCGGGGCTGATCTGGGGCGAGGCGACAGCGGTCGTCGGCGAGGCCAGAGCCAATCCAAGACAACTGTGGCTTAATGAAAACAACAAAGATAGTTTCCGCGCGTTGACTGCGATGATACGGCAGGTCGCCGCGCGGAGTATGGGGCCGGACCACAAACCTGTGATTGTCGCACAGTTGACACACTCGGGCAGATACAGCAGGCCGACAAGCGCCGCACATCCTTTGATTGCCGAGCGGGACCCGTATCGCGACCCGATGGCCCCACAGAAAGAGCCAAATCCAAACGCAAAAAGCAGGATACCCGACGACTGGCCCATCGTGACGGATGAGTATCTCGACAAACTTCAGGCCTCTTACGTTGAGGCGGCCGGAATTGCATTTGAAGCCGGATTTGATGCGGTCGACATTAAGTCGTGTCACGGCTATTTAATTAATGAGTTACTTGCCTGCCATAACAGGAAAGGCAAATATGGCGGTTCATTTGAAAACCGCACCAGATTTCTTCTCGAAGTTATCGACAAAATTCGTAAAGAGCTGGGCGAAGACAAGCAAATTACCACGAGGCTCGGTATTTACGATGCCATACCGTATCCTTATGGATGGGGTGTCGACAAAGATGACTACACCAGGCCGGACTTGACGGAGCCGAAGAAGCTGATTGCCCTTTTGCAACAGCGCGGCGTCAAGCTCATTAACATCACGGCGGCAAATCCATATTACAACCCGCACATGGGAAGGCCCTTCAACGAGCCGATAGTCGGCGGCTATGAAGAGCCGGAACATCCGCTCGTGGGCGTAAGCAGGCTTATTAATCTGACCGGAGAAATTCAAAAAGAATTTGCCGATATCGCAATTGTCGGCACGGGCTATAGCTGGCTGAGGACACTTTTGCCCAATGTGGCTGCGGCAGCCAAGGCAAATGGTCTGGCTGCTATTGCCGGTGTTGGGCGAATGGCGTTTGCATATCCGGATTTTGCCAAAGACATTATCACAAAGGGCCGGCTCGACCCGGGCAAGGTTTGTGTGGCCTGCAGTGGATGCACGCAGATAATGCGCGACCGCGGGATGACAGGCTGTGTGGTCCGCGATAATGAAGTATATGGGCCAATATTTGAACGCGGGCGAATGAGCGACCGAGATAATCTTGTGCGGCTGGCATCAGAGTGTCGGCAGTGCCAGGAGCCTACGTGCAGATTGGGGTGTCCCGCCGGTGTGAACATACCAAAATTTATCAACCTGTTTCTGGATGGAAAAGACAAGCCTGCCTACGAAGTATTAAGAGAAGCGAATGTATTTGCTGAGGTCTGTGCCTGGCTGTGTCCTGTTGAAAAGCTGTGTGAAGGCAGTTGTTTGCAGAAGTTTATCGGTGACGGGCCTTTACCGATTGCTGATATACAACGGTATCTGGCCAGGACCGCCAACAAGAACGGCTGGTCGAAACTGCGTATACCGGAAAAGGCAACGGCTAAGAAGGTAGCCATAATTGGCGCGGGACCGGCTGGTCTGGCTTGTGCCGCCGGACTGCTTGAAGCAGGACACGCCGTAACGATTTTTGATAGAAGCGCCGAATTCGGAGGGCTGATAGAATCGGTAGTCCCGGCGGACAGACAAAGTGATTCGTTGAAAAATGAAATTGCTGCGGTTTTTGCCGATGTACCTGAAGAGAGATTTTCAAAGCGTCTCGACAAAGAATTAAATGCCGATTTCAATCTTGACACAATCATGGCAGAGGGATTTGACGCGGTCTTCATCGGTATGGGCCTGCCAAAATCAGTTGGTATCAGTAAACAAGAGCTTGACGGTTTATGGAATGCAATGGAGTTCCTCCTCGCTGCCAGGTCCGACAAGAAACCTGATTTAGCCGGCAAACAGGTGGCGGTAATAGGCGGCGGCAATACAGCTATGGATGTGGCGATTACCGCCGGGCAGCTCGGCGCTAAAGACGTTTATGTAATATACCGGCGCTCATTTAAGGAAATGCCGGCCTGGAGTGCAGAGCGCGACCGGGCGATGAAGGAAGGTGTGCATTTCCTGATATTGGCTCAGCCGCTTGGATTTAATTCCAGGGATGGCAAACTGACGGGGATTAGGCTCTGTCCAACCAGGCTGGGTGAGCCGGATGAGACTGGCAGGCGCAGACCGCAGCCCGTAGAGTCAAGCGCTTACGACCTTGATATGGATATTGTGGTAGAAGCGATAGGCCAAAAGTCGGCGGAAGAAATTAGCGAAATTCTGCCGGGCGTGGATTTAAAAAACGGCCTTATTCAAACAAAAAAAAAGTCGCTGGCGACCTCGAAGCCGGGGGTCTTTGCCGGCGGCGACCTTGTAAGAGGACCATCGACAGTAGTCGCGGCCGTTGCTGATGGAATGGCCGCCGCAAAGGAAATAGATGCATTTCTAAGGAAAAAGGATTAAGTAGGGGCGGTTCGCGAACCGCCCTTACTGCTACGAAGAGAGATAGAAAAAAGCGAGAAAGATGGATTCCTGCTTGCGCAGGAATGACAGTAGTAATTTTATGGATTTCTTAAGAAAGGATTTTGAAAATGTCAGAACGACCTGTGGCAATAGTTACCGGAGCGAGTCGTGGGATTGGAAGAGCAATTGCAGTAGAGCTTGCATCACTCGGTTACAACCTTGTGGTTAATCATTTTGATTTTACTGCTGAAGGCAAGCCGGATGAGTCCAATGCAATCCAAACGCAAAAGCAAATTAAGGACCTCGGCGCGGAGTGTGAAATTTTACGGGGTGACGTCAGCAACGCTGACGACCGCAGCCATCTGGTAGATCTGGCCAAAAATAAATTCGACAGGACTGATTTCCTGGTGAATAATGCCGGTGTTGCTCCTTCAAAGCGGATGGATATTCTTGAAGCGACCGAAGAGAGTTTCGATAGGGTAATGGGAATAAATCTTAAAGGGCCATATTTTTTGACTCAGCTTGTCGCAAACTGGATGATTGAGCAGAAAAAGCAACATCCGGAGCGGTTGTTTCGGATTGTAAGCACAGGCTCAATCTCGGCGTACACAAGTTCACCGGCGCGCGGTGAATACTGCATAAGCAAAGCCGGTATTACCATGATGACGAAGCTGTACGCGGACAGACTGGCCGAGTATAATATCGGCGTATTTGAAATCAGACCCGGCATTATCGCAACCGATATGACCCGCGCCGTCAAAGGCAAGTATGACAAACTGATAGCAGAGGGACTAACGCCGACCAAACGATGGGGCCGGCCCGAAGACGTTGCAAAGGCTGTCGGAGCCATCGCCGAAGGCAGGCTCGATTTCTCCACCGGCCAAATAATTAACGTTGATGGTGGCTTTCACCTGAAAAGACTTTAAGAGGTACAAATGGACATAAAAAGCACAATTACGACGCTGTTAAGAGACGGATTTATCCTCGTCTTTAATCAGGACAAGCTCGATATAGTCAAGACTGCCGAGGCCCTGATAAAGGCAGGTGTCAATAACATGGAAGTAACCTGCCGGATAAGTAAGCCTTTGGAAAAACTTGGTAGGTTGAGGAAGGAGCTTCCGGATTTTGTTGCAGGAGTGGCAAGTTTGATTGACTCACCCGCAATGTTTGATGTTTACAATAAGGTGCATCCGAAGGACCCGCTGCCTTCGGTTCAGGAGGTTGCCGACGCCGGTGCGTGCTATCTTGTTTCAGCTTGTAACTTCTCCGATGAGACATTCAAAAAGTATGCCGGCAGAACAGCTATAATACCCGGATGCGGCAGTGTAACCGAAATTATCAGCCAGTTTTCCAAAGGGGCGAACCTCTGCAAAATATTCCCGGCCAAGCAGCTCGGCGGCCCGGCTTTTATCAAGGCAATCGACCCGGCTATTCATAAAACCATCAGTCTCGTACCTACCGGCGGAACAAATCCGGGAAATATTCCCGATTACATTGACGCGGGAGTTCTGGTCCTTGGCGGCTCGTTCAGTATGGTTGAAAAGCCGACAATGAAAAAAATCGTCGACGAGCAGGACTACAATTCTCTGGCTGAGGAGCTAACAAAGATTAAACAACTGATAGACAAGCTGCGGGCGGAAAAATACCTGGATATTGATTTTGCCGGAGCCTCAGCCGAACAGATAAGCCGAATTACCGGCAGAAATTTTAATACCGCATAGAAATATAAAGCAAGGCAGGATGCGAAACACAAACCTTATTGCCTTTTGGCTGCAAATTGTATCAGTAGCTGTTGTCGTTTTTTCGCCGACGGGTACACCGTTGTGCGCGAAAGCCGGGACCTCTGCTTCGGGACCAACAATTAACGACAAAGACACCGGCTATCGCGGTATCTGGTATATGAATCAGCCGTCCCGCGATGAATACGTCTATAAGTACAGCGGAGGATTAGGAACGTACTGCGCCAAACATAAACCGTTTGCCGTTTATTGTAACAGGGTAAGGAAAACTTTTTTCTGCTATGGCGGAACGACCACAGACAGCAACCGAAAGCTGCTGCATATAGTCTCTTTCTATGACCACAAAACAGGAACGGTACCGCGGCCGACAATCCTTCTCGATAAAAAGACGAGCGACGCCCACGATAATCCCGTGATATCTGTCGATGACAAAGGATACATCTGGATTTTCTCGACTTCCCACGGCACTGCCAGGCCGTCGTATATCCACAGAAGCAGCAAACCATACGACGTAAGCAAGTTCGAGTTGATAAATGCAAGAAAAAAAGAAAACGGCAAAAAAGTGCCAATGACCAATTTCTCGTATATGCAGACCTGGCACATCAAAAACAGGGGCTTCATCTGTTTCTTCACTCGTTACAATTATCCCGCCGACCGTACTATTTGCTTTATGACAAGTCGAGACGGCATCGAATGGTCAAAGTGGAGCCGGCTTGCTGCAATTGATAAAGGACACTATCAAATAAGTGCTGCAAACAAAAACAAGGCCGGCTCAGCGTTTAATTTTCACCCTGAAGGAAAAGGCCTGAATTGGCGCACAAATTTGTACTATATTGAGAGCGCCGATTTCGGCAGGACCTGGCAAACGGCTGACGGACAAAATTTGACGCTGCCTCTAAGAGACATTGAGAATCCCGCTCTTGTCCACGACTACCAGGCACAAGGCCTGAACGTATATCTGAAGGATATTCGACTGGACAAAAGAGCAAGGCCGGTGATTTTGTTTCTGACAAGCAAAGGGTACGAGTCCGGCCCGAAAAACGACCCGCGCACCTGGGCCACCGCCCGCTGGACGGGCCGAAAGTGGCAGATAAGACCGGCCTTTGTCTCAGATAACAATTATGATATGGGTTCGCTCTATATCGAGGATGACGGGATGTGGCGCATAATCGGGCCTACCCAGACCGGGCCGCAGCCATATAATCCTGGTGGCGAAATGGCTATGTGGGAAAGCCAAGACCGTGGAAAAACCTGGAAAAAACTCAAACAACTTACGCAAGCCAGTCCGTACAATCACACGTATGCCCGGCGTGCGGTGGATGCCGCACCTGGCTTTTACGCCCTCTGGGCTGACGGTCACGGCAGGAAGCCCTCGCAGTCATCTCTTTACTTTTGCGATAAAGAAGGAGCCGTGCGGATGCTGCCGCGCAAGATGGCTGAAGATTTTGTAAAACCGGAAGTATTAAAACAATAAGCCAAACAGGTGGATTAAACATTATGGAAACAAGGAAAATGGCAAATCAGAACGTTACTATTCATAGTTACAACACAGTAATTGTCGGCTCGGGTGCGGCGGGGATGAACTGCGCGGTACACCTGTATGAATTCATGAGCCAAAAAGGTGTAGAGAACCCGGAGAAAAGAATTGCCGTAGTAACCGCCGGAATCGGCCTGGGTGCATCGCGAATGAGCGGCTCCGACAAGCAAACATATTACAAAATGGGCACCAGTCCGGATGTCCCTGATAGTGCCGAGGAATTTGCGAAAAGTTTGACTGCCGCCGGGTGCTGCCACGGCGATTTAGCGCTCGCCGAGGCAATCGGCTCGCTGCGCGAGTTTTATCATCTGGTTCAGGCAGGTGTCCCCTTCCCCCACGACCCAATTGGAAGTTACTGCGGTTACAAAACCGACAACGACCCATACGAGCGTGCGACATCGGCCGGCCCAAAGACCAGCAGGGTTATGAGCGAATGTCTCCAGAAACAGGTCCGCCGCTCCGGAATCGAAATCTACGACCAGCAGGAAGCTGCGCATCTGCTTACAACCGGCGCCGGCAAATCGAAACAAATCATCGGCGTTATTACAATAGACAAGAAGAATATTAGCGAGGACAGTTCCGCAATAAATGTTTTTTACTGCTCCAACCTTGTATTGGCTGCCGGTGGTCCCGGCGAGCTTTATAAAACCAGCGTCTATCCCAAAGGCCAGGTCGGCATACACGGCCTTGCATTACAGGCCGGCCTGATTGGTGAAAACTTTACAGAATCACAGTTTGGGCTGGCCAGCATAAAGTTCCGCTGGAACGTATCGGGGAGCTTTTGTCAGGCAATCCCACGAATTTTCAGCGCCGATGCTGATGGAAATAATGAGCGGGAATTCCTGGCGGACTTCTTCGGCTCGATGAGCAAAATGGCAACGAATATTTTCCTCAAAGGCTACCAATGGCCGTTTGACCCGCAGCGTATCGCGGGCCACAAGTCCTCTTTGGTCGATATTCTGGTTTTTAGAGAAAGACAAAAAGGCAGACGCGTTTTTATGGACTTTCTGCATAATCCCATCGGCAAAGCTGATATGAAAAAGTTTGATATTAACGTTCTTGAACCGGAAGCTGCCGAGTATCTGGAAAAAACCGAGGCGCTCCAGGCTACGCCTATCGAACGGCTTTTCGCTATGAATCCCCCGGCTATTGAGATTTACACCGAAAACGGTATTGATTTATATTCGGAGCCGCTCGAAATTGCGGTCTGTGCTCAGCACAACAACGGCGGCTTCGCTGTAAACAAATGGTGGCAGTCCAATATACCGCGGACTTTTGTAATCGGAGAAATGGCGGGAACTCACGGCGTCAAGCGGCCGGGCGGCTCAGCCCTTAACGCCGGCCAGGCCGGTGGACTGCGGGCGGCTGAATACATTGTCAATGTCTACGGCTGCGACCCACCCGATTATTCGGACAAACAAGCTGATATTGACCAACAGTTAACTCAGCTTATCGCCAGGCTCGAGGCCTACAAAAGCTCATCCGGCTTAGTACCGGAAGAAGTAATCGAGAAGATTCAGAGCCGTATGACGGCATCAGCCGGCCATATAAGAGAATTGAAAGATGCCCGCAAAGCCCTGAATGAAGCCGTTAATCTTCACAAAGATATACAGCAGCAAGGCTTCAAATCAAAAAATGCCGGAGATATCGTATCAGCAATCCAGGCAGAGCATCTTGCTTTATCCAGCGCAGCTTTCCTTAAGGCGATTGTGGAACTGCTTGAGCAAGGCGAAGGCTCACGCGGTTCGCACCTTGTCCTGGCCGACGACGGGACCGAAATTCATCCCGACATTATCAACAAAACAACCGGTAAAGCCTTGAAGTTCAAACCTGAACAAGAGCAGTTACGAAATTCGATATTGCAGATTGAATACGACCCGGACGAGCCCGATTTATTCCGGTGCAGCAATACAAAATTAAGACCGGCACCAACCGACAGGAAAGCATTTGAACTCACCTGGCAGGATTATAGGGAAGGAAAAATTTACGGGCCTTGAGGATAAGACCGATAAGACATTTGAATCGAATATGATGCATCCCCGCTTTCGCGCCGACAGGCTTGCCCCTGCGGAAGCAGGGGGACGAGATACGAAATATGATTGCTCAGACACTTAAATGGGTTGGCGGTGTCGAAGGTTTATTAGAGCTTATCGACCAGCGGCGCCTGCCCGGCGAATTTGTTAAATTACAGTGCCGGAATACCGAGCAGCTTTATGAAGCGATAAAAACGCTTGCCGTGCGCGGCGCCCCGGCTATAGGTGTTTCGGCGGCTTACGGGCTGGTTTTGGGTATGCAAAAGTTGACTGGGGCCGACAATCTGGAACGGGGTCTTGAAGTTTTGGCTGATTCATCCGAACATCTTGCGTCATCGCGTCCGACTGGCGTAAACCTGTCCTGGGCGCTGGACAGGGTCCGGCGAACCGCCGAGCAATTTGTTGCAAGTGAGCCGGAGGCAAAGTTACAAGCGCTGCGTAAGGTCGTTTTAGCCGAGGCGAACGCTATTTATCAGGAAGATGTTGATATGTGCCGGCGAATTGGAGAAAACGGCCGGAAGTTTATTAAGCAAGGGGCCGGTATCCTGACCCACTGCAACGCAGGTGCACTTGCGACCGCGGGACAGGGGACAGCTCTGTCGGTAATATTTGAGGCGCATAAAAAAGGCGGGAAATTCACGATCTACGTAGACGAGACCAGGCCGCTGCTGCAGGGCGCCCGGCTGACAGCCTGGGAGTTGAAACAAGCGGGCATTGACGCTATACTTATATGCGATAATATGGCCGGGTGGCTGATGAAGCAGGGACATATTAGCACGGTGATAACCGGAGCCGACCGAATCGCTGCAAATGGTGACACCGCAAACAAGATAGGGACATATAGTTTGAGTATTCTGGCAAAAGAACACAACATACCTTTCTGTATCGCAGCACCGTCAAGCACATTTGACCTTAGCATTGAAAGCGGCGGCCAAATACCCATCGAGGAAAGGGCTCCCGAAGAGGTAACAACGTTTGCAAAAACGCAAATCGCTCCCGATGCAATTAACGTGTGCAATCCCGCTTTTGACGTTACAGATGCGGCGAATATAACCGCCATTATCACTGAAAAGGGAGTCATTGAAAATCCCAATGCCGACAGCATCTCCAAATATTTAAGGTCCTGAGTTTATGGATGAGACAGCAAATCACTCTTCTCGGCCTTTGCAAACCGATGTCGCCGGGCAATCGAATGAAAAGCGATTACTGCGCTGGCGAAAACGCAACGCATATTATTACAGGTGGCTGAACAGAATTTATAAATTCGTCGTCCGCCCGAACAGCAGGGTTTTGCATGTCGGCTGTGAATGTGGGGACCTCTTGGCTGCGGTTGGGCCGTCTTATGGTGTCGGAGTTGATGAAGATCCCGGAGCTATTAAGCTGGCAGGAAAAAGATTTCCACATCTTAAATTCTACGCAGCGGACCCGCATAACTTGAATCTCGATGAAAAATTTGATTACGTTCTGATATGCAACTCACTTGGCCGATGGCACGACATTCAGCAGGTCCTGGAGCGTATTCATCCGGCAACTTCCGAAAGCACGCGAATTGTAATAACCTACTATAATTATCTCTGGGAATGGATTTTGCGGCTGGGCTCTCGTTTGAGGATTCGTCGGCCTCTGGCCCACCAGAACTGGCTGCCGCCGGCAGACATCGCAAATCTGCTC
>DUZJ01000093.1 GCA_013349615.1 Planctomycetota bacterium
CTGCAAGAGAGTAGGTCTTCACTACATCGAGTTTTGGGCTTGTGAGCCTAAGTTACAAACGGCAATCGCCGGTTTGATACCGAAAAAAATTTTATTTTGCTACAACTGCGTAACTTGGGTTAAGAACAACTCGATTTACCTCATCCAGAAACTGTCTCTGTCCTTCAGGGGTCTCCGGAAAAGGCGCTTTCTTATTTTTGTATTCAGCTGGTCTCCAGTTGTAGGCCGCCTCCACAATGATAATGTCCTTCTGGTACTCGTTTGCCATGAAGATCATGTTGTCTCTGAGTTCAAGCAAAGTACCGTGCCACCACGGGTAGTAGGACTGCCCAATGATATCGTAGTCAACGCCATAGGAGTGCCACTTGTCAAAGAAGGCCTTTGTCCGGTTCTTGCTGCCGCCCTTATCGATATGGACCATAATCAGGGGACGTTGACTGTTGCCTCGGCCGACATCGACACCATTAATCCCGGCCTTCATCAACTCTGCGAAGTTGTCCCAGTTACCGGGCAGTTTACCGTCCGGCCAAAGCATGCCGTTGGAGACTTCGTTACCAATTTGGACCATGTCCGGCAGGGCATTGGCATCCTGAAAGGCAATGATCGTGTCCCGGGTATATTCAAACACCGCCTGCACCAGTTCCGCGTGTGATTTATCCTCCCAGGTCTTGGGAATGTATTGTTTACCCGGATCGGCCCAGGTATCGGAGTAGTGGTAATTCAGTAAAAACCTGAAACCAAGTTTTCTGGCCTCTTGAGCCAGGGCGATGGTGTATTCCAAATTGTTCGGCAGGCGCGTGGGAGTGGGAACAATCGTAGCCGAATCCAATTGTAGCCGTGCTCTTTAAATATCTGAAGGCCCGGCTTGCCTTGGCCATTGTCCTTGAACACAACTCCCCGCTCCTCAGCCTGCTTGAGAAAGGAAAGATCTGCACCGATGGCGTAATCTGATGCGCAGGTCAATCCACAAACAAAGGCCTGCACCACAACCCAGACTATGACTATCATAGACAGTGAAACCTTGTTAAGTTTATTTTTCCTTTTCATTATTTTCGCCATTCCTTCCCCACTGATATTTACATTTTCACATTTGAAATCAGGTAGTATTATAGAATCTTATCGACAATAAATCTTGCGCCAAGAAACATATCTACCGCGGTTGCTGAGCAGATAATAGCCCAGCGCAGAAAAGTGTGCCGTAATTTTGCACGTGCCATAAAGAATATCACGCTTACCGCAATTGCACCGAGCATATACATTTTTGCAGTTTGCATGAAAAGCCTTGCGTATTTTGCCCCAAGCCCTGCAAATATGTCGTAGTATTTTGTCGCCAGAAGTAGCGCTATAATGGCAAGGGCCGACATAATCACTGCGGTAATCAGGACCCATTTTCTGTCGGTATAGCCGGCCGACACAATTCCCTGCATCCCCACACCAATCACGACCGAGCAGCACAGAACAGGGATGATAAGCCAGATAATGGGGCTGACGTTGAGAAAAGGACCGCAGAAAGCCGGTATTGTGCCGGCGGCAAAGATTGCCATTATGCCGAACCGATGGGCCTTCAGCAGTATAGCGAAACCGAGCAGCAGTGCGGCTATGGGGACATGGTAGAAGCCGACTAAAGGCATCGCTCGCTCAAGCGCAACAAGCGGAGCGAACAGTCCGGTCAGACCGGCCAATTGCAACTTGGTGTGTATTGGAATTGGGAACAGGCGATAATGTGCGGATACCTGGAAGGCCAGCACTATAGCCAAAAACGGCAGGGCTGAGAGCGGCAAACCTACCCACCGCCACTTTCTTTTAGAACAAAGCGCAGCCGGGCAAAACAACCACGGTATACCTGCTAATAAAAGACTGACTGTCGGGTGGTAAACTGATAGGCCGAGCCCAAAAGGCCCAAAGCCGTAAACTGCCCCTGCAAAAAATGAGCCCCGGAATGAAGCTATCCACCGCCGACTTAGCAGGAAACAGCCCATAGCCGCCAGGCAAACATTTACAACTACAAGGTACTGCAGCGGACCGGAGTTTTTGAAATGCGGCTGATACAAATAGAGGGCGAAGCCGGCGTAAATGCCCGCTGATGCAGCGAACTTAGCGTAGCTTATTTTGGATTTGTGACTTTCGATTTTCAATCCAAAGCCCGCGCGCCCGTAAATTTTAGAATTACCTTATACAATCACGTTTAGAGTGGAACCTTTGCTTTTCTTGCCTTCTTTACCGGTGTTTTCTCTACGGCCACTATATCTATCGCTGATTTTGGACGTGCTGGTGCCGGACATTCGCCCGTCCAGCAGTACAGACAGAGATTTTCTCTGGGCAGCCCGATAGCGGCAACCATGTCATCCGCAGTTTGATATCTAAGTGTTGTAACGTCTAAATCCCTGGCAATCCATTCCACCATTCTTTTGTATTTTTCGCTGTTTGCATCTAAATATTCTGACACATCTTTCAGGTCGTGACCTTCCAGGCTGCGAATGGCTCTGCGGGCGGCAAGCTCATGGATAGAGCGTGTGGAAAGATTGAACCTGCACGGAAACATCAAAGGCGGACAGGCGGGTCTTACGTGCACCTCTTTGGCGCCGCAATCCCAGAGTTTCTTTATAGTGAAGTTCTTAAGCTGCGTCCCCCTCACGACAGAATCTTCGCACACAACGATGCTATTGCCTTTAATTACCTCTTTAATGGGGATGAGTTTCATCTTTGCGATGAGGTCACGTGTCTGCTGTGAAGGCGGCGTATAACTTCTGCCATATCCCGGCGTATATTTAACAAGCGGCCGCCTGAACGGCCTGCCGGATTCTATCGCATATCCTAATCCATGGGCACAGCCGGAGTCAGGCACTCCTGAGACCATATCGACATTAATATTCTTGTCACGTCTTGCAAGGCAGCGGCCACATCTTTCCCTGACGATTTCTACATTTACACCTTCGTAGCTTGACGCGGGAAAGCCGGTGTATATCCAGAGAAATGCGCAGATTTGGTTTACATTTCCCTTGCTTGGTCTTCTTTGCACTATCCCATCTTCATTTATCAGGATTATCTCTCCCGGCTCGAGGTATTTTGTTATCTCGAAGCCATTATTTGGGAAGGCGCAGGTCTCACTGGTTACCGCCCATGCATCTGCCCGTCGGCCTATAATAAGCGGCGTATATCCAAACCTGTCTCTTGCTGCATATATTCCGGCTTGGTTGAGCAGCAGAAGTGAGCAGGAGCCTTCTATCGCATCAAACATTTTCTCTATGCCGTCGACCAGGTCGTTTCCCTGGCTGATTAGTTTTGCTATCAACTCTGTGGTATTGACCGCTTTTTTGCTTACCTCGCTAAAGGAGATTCCTTTCTTCAACAGCTTTGCCGCCAACTCTTCGGAGTTTTCAATGATTCCATTTGTTACTATACAATATGGTCCGAATTTTGAGTTTAGATAAATGGGCTGTTCATCAGAGCCGCTGATAACACCAATGCCCTTGTTTCCTTTCATTCGCTTATAATCGTCATAAAATTTTGACTTAAACTGGCTCTGGCTCACGTCATGTATCTGTCGGGTAAAATCTTCTCCAAGCACCGCTAAGCCTCCGTACTCGGTTCCGAGATGCGAATGATAATCTGTGCTGTAGAAAAGAGTTTCTGCGCAGTCGTTCTTCGAGACTACTCCAAAAATACCACTCATGTTTTACCTCCTTTGTGATATATTTTCTTCATTTGGAACGCTCTTCGACGCTGTTAAGTCGTTCGGTTATTACCCTTTGCCATCCATAATCTATTTAAGGACAACCTTGCCTGTTCCTGTTGTTATCCGGCCTATTTTATAGACCTTCTCGCCGGAACGCGAGAGCTTTTTAGCTATCGAATTGGCGAAGTCCTCAGCCACTATCAGCACGAACCCTATCCCCATATTAAAGACCCTGTACATTTCGCTCTCTTCAATGGGTCCTGTTTTCTGTAGGAATGAAAATATCTTGTGCTTTGGCCAGCTCGCTTTTTTAATGACCGCGCTGCAATCTTTCGGCAGCACTCTCGGAATATTTCCCACCAGCCCGCCGCCGGTAATGTGTGCCATACCGTGGACGACCTTCTTGACTTTATACTTCGACAGCAGTTTCACTATCGACCGGACGTAAATTCGCGTCGGTTCCAACAAAACGTCACCGAGCACGGCGCCACCGAGTTCATCCACGGTGTCGGTCATTTTCAGAGCGGCTTTCTTGAAGCAGATGTTGCGAACGAGCGAATAGCCGTTACTGTGCAGCCCGCTTGAGGCCAGGCCAAGTATTACATCACCCTTTCTAATGTTTTTTCCGGTAACGATTTTTTCCCGCTCGACTATTCCAACGGCGAACCCGGCCATATCAAAATCGCCCTTGCTGTAGGTATCCGGCATTTCAGCGGTTTCGCCGCCTATTAGGGCGCAGTCAGCAAGGCGGCAGCCGGCGGCAACGCCCTTTACCATCTCGGCGATTATCTTCGGCTCCAGTTTATTGACAGCCAGATAATCGAGGAAGAACAGCGGCTCAGCTCCCTGTACGAGCATATCGTTGACATTCATCGCCACCAAATCAATGCCGACGGTATCATTCATTTTTATTTTGCCGGCTAATTTAACTTTGCTGCCCACGCCATCGGTGCAGGCGACAAGGACAGGGTTTTTGTAATTTCGCTTGAAGAGTTTCTCATCGTAGTCGAGCCTAAACATCCCCGCAAAGGCATTCTCGGATTCAATGACTCGCGGCCCGAATGTGCTGGCAACGAAGGACTGGATTTGACGAACCATCTCGTCGCCGGCACCTATACTCACGCCGGATTGTTCGTAGCTGAGATATTTACTCATTTGTTTCTTACTGATTATCGAATAGATGTTTTTTTTAGCGCTACATAGTAGACTTGTTAAATGTACTGTTTACCGGAATTGGATACTTGCCGGTCCAGCAGGCGGTGCAATAATGGTCTTTAGGCAGTAATGTACAGGAAAGCAATCCTTCAAGCGGCAGGTAACCGATACTGTCTACTTCGAGAAAGTCTTTGATTTGCTCCAGATTGCGATTGTTTGCCAGCAGCTCTTCTGTGGTGGGGAAATCTACACCATAGAAACAAGGAAATCTTATCGGTGGGCAGCTCACCCGCATATGGATTTGCTTTACTCCTGCCTGGCGCAGTGTTCTAATCTTGCCTCTGGTGGTTGTGCCGCGAACGATTGAATCGTCTACCACAACGACGCGCTTACCGGCCACGACTTCTTTTACCAATGCCAGCTTAAGTTTGACCTCCAGCTCCCTTAATTTTTGGTCAGGTGAAATAAATGTTCTGCCTATGTAGTGGCTTCTGATAATCCCCATATCGAACGGCAGTTTGCTTTGTTCTGCGTATCCTATTGCCGCCGATGTCCCGGAGTCCGGCACCGGTATTACGACGTCGGCATCGGCAGGATGGTCTATTGCCAGTTGTTTGCCGAGCTTTTTTCTGAACTCGTGTACGTTTTCGCCAAAAAATGTACTGTTTTGTTTTGCAAAATAAATATGTTCGAAGATACAGTGGGCCGGCGTGACCGTGCCCGGCTTGACGAAAAACCTGCTGGAGAGGCCGTTTTTGTCGAGCCGAACGATTTCGCCGGGTTCGACCTCGCGAACGAACTTTGCCCCTATGGCATCGAGGGCGCAGGTCTCGCTGGCAACAACGAAACTTCCTTTTTCGGTTTGGCCGACGCATAAAGGCCTGATGCCGCAAGGGTCTCGGGCCGCTTCAATCCGGTCAGCAAAAAGAAACAGCAGGCAATATGCTCCCTGAAGGTGGTTCAATACATGCGACAATGGTTCGGGATTGGCAACATGGGTCGGCTTGGCAAGCAAATGAATGATTATTTCCGTATCGCTTGTCGATTTGAAGATACTGCCGTGCGCCTCGTATTCGTCCCGCAGCAGCGAAGCGTTTATGAGGTTGCCGTTATGGGCGATTGCCGCCTGTCCGCGGGAGTACTCGGCCAAAAGCGGCTGACTGTTAACGGCCTTACTGGCGCCTGTCGTTGAATACCGCACATGGCCAATTGCTATCGGATTAGCCAGTTTCTCCAGAAGGTCCGAGCCGCTGCGGAAGACCCGCCTTACCGTCCCCATACCTGTGTGACAGCGGATTAGACGCGTGTTGCTCGATGCGATTCCTGCTGATTCCTGGCCGCGGTGCTGAAGACTGTGCAGACCGAAATAGGTCTTTTGAACGGCTTCTCCGTCACCAAAGATGCCGAATAACCCGCAGCTTTCCTTTTTTTCGGACACGACCCGGAACCTATCGGTTTCTGAAATCATTTTCGTATTGTGAATTGCGCGGTTGCTGGTTCGATTCGCAATTCACGAACCAATATTTTAGTAAATTGCTCACAGAAGTCAATTAATTCTTGTATTGTGTCGGAATTGTAGAATAAAATGTTGACAGATTCGTTTTTTGGTTAAATAATGAAGTTTTCGTTATTGATGAAGGTTTTGAGCTTTTTGCACGTATCAGAAAGGGTAAAATTATGAAAAGGTATCTAACAATTTCAGTCTGGCTGGTAATATTTGCTGCCGCCTTTGGTTTGGCCTGCCGAAAGGGGCCCCCTGCCGAAAGCGAGAAGGAGCGACCTGAACCGAACGCTCCTGCCCAAATCAAAACGGAAGCGGTTGAACCGAAACAGGTAACGAAAGCGCCGGCGGACTCGCCCGCTGTTACCGTTAACGGCGCCCCTATTACAGAAAAGGAGTTAGAAGCAGAGATTCAGCAAATGGCTCCGCGAATGCCGCGCGGGTACCTTGAGAAGAACAAGGCACAAGTCAGACAACAGACTTTGGAAAGGATGATTATAATGCGCCTGCTGGATGAAAGGATAAAGGCAGCCGGAGTAGTTGTTACTGAACAAGAAGTGAATGAGCAGGTCAACGAAATAGCCTCTCAGCAGGGATTGTCACTGGACGGTTTCAAGGAGATGCTGAAGGGCCGCGGCATGAATTTTGACGAGTGGAAAAAGCAGATCGAGCGGAGAACCCAGTTTCAGAAACTTTTCGAGGCCGAATTTGCCGACCAGCTAAGCGTTACGGAAAACGATGCCAATAATTATTATTCCCAAAATATAAAACGGTTTGAAACACAGGAGCAGGTCAAAGCAAGTCATATTCTTATAAAACCTGACCCTAACGCCGACCCGAATGAGGCCAAAGCCAAAGCGCTGGCAAAAGCTCAGGACCTGCTTACACAAGTCAAGGCCGGCGCCGATTTTGCAGAGCTGGCTAAAGCCAATTCGGATTGTCCCTCAAGCGCGAAAGGAGGCGACCTGGGTTTTAGGCCCAGAGGGGTATTTGATGCGCCTTTTGAAAAGGTGGCCTTTGCGCTAAAAATCAACGAGGTCAGCGATGTTGTCCAGACCCGGTTTGGATACCACATAATAAAGGTTGCCGACCGCAAGGAGGCAAGCACCAAAACATTTGCGGAGGCCAAAGACGAAATAATAAAGACGCTAAAGCAGAGGAAGCAGGGTGAGCTTGCTCAAAAGTATGTCGCTTCCCTCAAGGCGAAGGCGAACATTATTTATCCGCCCGGCAAAAAGCCGTTGCCGATGCCACCTCGGACACCTCCACGGATGCCTTCTCGCCAGTAAACCGCTGAGCGACTTGGCAAACGAATGTTACGAGGCGCCCTTCAAGAGCGAAGCAGGGTCGAGATGGGCTGATTCTATGTCTTTGAAGTATTTTACGGTGCCTACCTTTAGCTCTATAGTTGCTTCTTCATCGCAGACTATGATTCCTTTCCGGTGCAGTTGCAGGGCACTGATTGTCCACATGTGATTTACACTCTCTTCGACGGCGTGTCTTAATGCACGGGCCTTATTATGGCCGTTGACAATAATCAGGACCTCGTCGGCATCCATAACGGTTCCTACTCCCACGGTCAAAGCGGTTTTAGGAACTTTGTTAATATCGTTGTCAAAGAATCGAGAGTTGGCTAAGATGGTGTCGTGAGTCAGGGTTTTAACGCGTGTCCTTGATGACAGTGACGAGCCCGGCTCATTAAACGCTATGTGGCCGTCAGGACCTATACCGCCGACAAAAAGCCTGACGCCGCCCGATTTTTTTATTTTTTCTTCGTAGCTCGCACATTCGGCTCCCAGGTCCGCGGCATTGCCGTTGAGAATGTTGATATTGTCTTTTGGAATATCTATATGGCTGAAAAGGTATTTATTCATAAATGAATGGTAGCTTTCGGGGTGGTCCTCGGCCAGGTTCACGTACTCATCCATATTAAAGGTAACAACATTCTTAAATGAAACCGCACCTGACTTGGCAAGCTGTACCAGTTCGTTGTACATACCTATCGGCGAGGAGCCTGTGGGAAAGCCCAGCACAAAAGGTTTCGAGCCGGATTCGGTTATCTTCTTGGCAACATAGTTGGCGGCCCATTTGCTTGCGGCTTCATAATTTTCTTCGATGATGACTCTCATACATTTCTCCTTGCTAAAGTTTAATTATGGTTGACGCAGCTTTTCCATTCGGCTGATAAGCTCATCGCCGAGTGCCGTTTTGCTGGTTATATGCTCTTCGATTTCAGAAACGAAGCTGTCTTCTTCAAACGTTCCTCGCACTGCTGCGAAATCGGCCTGTTTGCTTTTTTCATCGCCGTCGAGGCCGTACCCGATTTGAGCGGTGGAGGTAAATTCTTTTTTGGCATCGGCATGAAGAATGTGGTCCAGTTCTACGACGGCTTTTTTCCATCGTGTTGTCAGCTCAATAATATCGTCGGCGGTGATTTTGTCGATTACTTTGCTGAGGCTCTGTGTCAGGACATTTGCCGCCCAGGCCCACTCGTACGCTTCGTACCTGCTGTGCATTGAGCGGAAGGCCTCTGTTACATCTGAAAGCTGCCTGATAGCGCCGCTTTCAATATCGGAGAGCAACTTTTGTACCGCCTCTTCCGGGGCGAACAGGCCGGCCAGGTCCACCCACTTGCCCGGCCCCACGTTGGTTTCCGGCTGAAGTAACGCTCGAAGTTCGCCAACGTTGTTGGGTTGTTTGTTTTCCAGCCGTTTAATCAGGCAATTGCCCAGGAATTTGGCAATGCCCGTCTGGTAGAGTTTGATGCCTTTGTCAAGCGAGGAGCTCTTAATCCTGACATTGTTGTAGGTATAGTATTCGGTGTTTTTGCCGGATGTTGTTTTGAGGTTTTCAAGCAGTCGGCAGCCGTTGAGCATTTTCTGAATTGTATATGGGCTTAAAAGTCTGAAATTTATGCAGTCGAGTTTGTCTGGACTTTTTCGCCTGTCGCGATTCGGCCATTTTCGAGCGTCTCGGACGGTACCAACGCTGCGTAAATTCACGCCGGGAACAAGAACGCTTTCGTCTTCGTGCTCAATCAGGTATGAAAAAGGCAAGTCCGAAGTATCTGAGTTTCTGTAGTGTCTCCCCATTACAACGGTAAAGGCCCCGACCTTTGCCGGCCAGAGCATATATGAGTCACTGGCGGTCTTGGAGCCCCGTTCGACTACGCCTTGATGAGTCGGTCCCAGTTTGTACATATGGTTGCTCTGGTTGGTACCGCTGCCGGCGTTGAGGAAGGAAAACAGTCCGG
Organism: Planctomycetota bacterium; assembly: GCA_013349615.1. Classification (GTDB taxonomy): domain Bacteria; phylum Planctomycetota; class Phycisphaerae; order Sedimentisphaerales; family Anaerobacaceae; genus CS2-K091. The sequence continues at coordinate 9,586 of DUZJ01000093.1, forward strand.
CAATGAGCAGTGTTGATTTATGATGCGTCACGGTGTAGGGACCGGCAAATACGGCGCACGCCTCGCCGTGGAAACCACCGCAGTTAGCAAAGTATACCGAGTTTTCCGCGGAATACTGCTTGGCTAATACAGTGCCTTGGCCTACAAAACATTTGTATATTATTGTGCCGTCTGTAACTTTCGAGCCGCTGCAGCAGATAAAATCTTCGCCAAAAACACCCGGCCCGATATAGACAGGGTCTTCCGGACAGCTATTGATTGAGCCGTTTTCCAGCCTGTTGGCCCCCTCGACAACACTTGCCGGGCCTATTTTTACATTTTTGATAATTCGACAGTTGATGAGCTTCGCTCCTTTGCCCACAAGACCGCTCGAGGATGTGACGGAAGCGGTGTAGTCGGCTATCATTTTTTGCAGGTTTTCAATTACTTTCGGACGGTGACGGTAAAAAGCTATTATATAGGCGGTGTGAGCGGACAGGTGGTCATAAATCGGTATTTCTCTGCCGCCGGCCTCATTGACAACAGCGATCTCCGTCCCATTGCCAAAAGAGCTTTTGCCCTCCACCGCAAGCAGACCAATTTCGTCTATCACCACGTCATCCTCGATTATATAGTTAGCGATATAGTTTCTTACCTGGTTTATGTACACGTTATTGCCGATTGTGCAGTTGTGGATTGTTGCGTTACTGATTCCCGCCGGCTTCGTAACGCCGCCGAAAAAGGACACATCCTTGTCAAACACGCCCAGATTTATGGAACCTGAAAAATGCGTCATTCTTACTTTTGCCGGGTCAAAGCCCTCGGCGACCTCAACCTTCGACCAATCGGAACAACTGCAGCCCTGCCCGGTAAGGGCGGCAATCTCATCAGAAGATAACGGACGGTATCCTGATTCCATCTTTTTCCCCTGTTTCTTAGCTAATCTTTTTATTGGTGATTATTGATTGGTTATTTACCATTTACCATTTACCAATTAATCGGTTTTATCGCAGAACGAGTACGTTTAGTCAAGCATTTTTGGCCACACTATTGTTATTGAGAAGACCGATGCTCTTGTTCAAATCAGCCCCGGCTGATAGCAGAACCTGACGCGGTGTCGGCCCAGTGTGAGTCGGACCGGCTTGAAAGTTCCAAAAAGCAGTTCGAAGTCGGCAAGACAGGCTAACAAATAGACCTTGTATTTATAGTAAAGAAGAATAAAGTCGTTGCCCATGGCGGTATATTGGCCGTTTATGGGGAAAATATGGCGAAGATAGGCCGGCAAAGGACGGCCGGAGGAAAGAGAAATCTTGACCATAATCTCCGGCGACCATACGAGGAGGGTGCTTGATTCTTAGCAGCAGTAATTACTTTGGAGAGCGTTCTGCGTTTCCTTTCATTTTTCGCGCTCACCATGCTCGGCCCTGCGGCAAAGCGGGGTCGCTGAGCTTTTGCTTCTTGGCCTCTTGAGCATCTTCCAGCAGATGCTCCAGAGTCGGCAAAGGCTTGGCGATAATGGCGAACTGGTAGGAGAACAGCCCTTTACAGAAGAAGATAAGAAACCGATTGAGCCGCAGCAGAGACCGCGCCAGCCAGCCGTCGCCTATGGCCAAAGGAAACGGCGCCGGTAATCCGCGGGCCGACAGAACCTCGTAGCCGGAAAGCTCAAGCGTCCTGCGAAGAGTCGAGAAAGTGAACAAACGTTTGTGGTCCATGTCGAGTATACCACGCTTGCCATAGTTGAAGCTGCCGAGAAACAACCCCATACGCACAGCGAAAAAACCGATGTTGCCCGTCGTAATAATTACTTCAGGACAATCTCGTGAGAAACGCACTCTAAGGGTCTTCAGAAGCCGTTCCGGAGATTTCAAATGCTCAATGATGTCCAGCAGCAGAATATAGTCCACCTCGCCGAGATTCTCGTCGAATTCGTATTGCTCGATGTCGGCTTCGGCCCATTTCCAGGAGTCTTTCTGTGTCTTTTCCTGGACTTGCTTGTCGATGGAGATGGTCTTTACATTCTTGTCGGCCAGATGCTCTGCCATCAGCCCTGACCCGCAGCCGACATCCAGCACCGTAGTCTCGGCGGGTATTCTATCCACCGCGAACTGGTGGCTACTGGCGTATCCCAGTTTTGACTCGTAAGAAGGGCCTGGTGTGAGTTGGTAATCAAACTTCGGATGATAGTAGATTCCAAGCTTCATTACTTTCGATAAAATGCATGAGCCAATGATACGGAACGCATATTTTATACCGTTGACGCGGCAAATCTCGTCGCCGTAGTAGGTGGGAATCGGGATTTCTTTGATACGCTTTTTGGTCTCTAACAACTGGATAATGATATCGGTGTCAAAGTCAAAGTAGTTGGAATTGTCCTCGAATGGAACCGAAGCAATGGCTGGAACGCTGTAGGCACGGTATCCGCTGTGGAATTCCGACAGGTGTGCCTTCATAATACGGTTCTCGATGCCGGTGAGCAGTTGGTTTCCGACCCATTTATACAGTGGCATTCGCCCCTTCAGGGCGTCCAGCCGGTGAATCATTCGGGAACCGAAAACGGCGTCGGCTTCGCCATCGAGGATTGGCTGTATCATCTTGCCAAGATACTCGGGAGCGTATTGTCCGTCTCCGTGCAGCAGGGCAACGGCGTCGAAACCTTTCTTGATGGCATAGCAATAGCCGATTTTCTGATTGCCACCGTAGCCCTGGTTTTTTGGATTATACAAAGTGTTGATTTTGATTTCCGGTCTTCGGCGGGCGTAATCCTCGGCTGCGTAAAAAGTCCGGTCCGGAGATTGGTCGTCGATGACCAGAATCTCGGTGGAAAAATCTTTGTTTTCCAGTACGTCGTTCGGGATGCGGTCAAGAACCGACTCAATCCATTTCTCAGCTTTATAGCAAACAACAAAGATTAGTACCTTCTTTTTGTCCTTTGCTGAAGGTTTTGGTTCGTTCTTGTTTTCGTGGGTTTCTTGCATTTTTGTATCCGCTTTTGTATCAGAACAAAGCGATATTGTCAAGTTTTTCTCACTCTTCGAGAGCTGTGCCGGAACAGCATCGATGTCGCGGCAAGCCCGGCTGTTCTTTTCCGTGTTTGTCAAGGGCCCTGTTCCACGATTTTTTGCCGGGTGCCGGGCAGGGCAGCCAATGAGGACAAACTACATATTTTTTTTGTAAAATTTGGAGTAATTTGTTGACATCTGTCGATAATGGTATAAACAATAATAACATCTTTAGGTAGTCATCTAAGGGTCTTTCGAGTTCTTTTTGGGACCCATTTTGTTCGCCCTTAGTCTGCTTACGGCGAAAAAATGGGGACCTGCCAGGGATGGTAAAATGCAAAATCAGCCAAGGGTGGCGAAAGTTTTAGCAGCATTGCTGGTTTCAATGACAGCAGGGACAGTGCTTTTAATGGCCCTCGGTGATAATCCTCCCTCTGCTGGTCTGTTTTCTCTTTCAAAATATGTTCTCAATCATCTTGGCTCTGTCGAGGAGGCTGTTCGCTCTCGCACCTCTCAATCCACCGGACGCTGGAGTCGCATCGAAATCTACTATAGCGGCACCAAAGCCGGCAACATCGAACAGTTGGCCTCGTTGAGTGGCTTGGCCGGTGCCGAGGATATCAACTGCCACTTTGTCATCTGTAACGGTCTCGGCGGTAGCGACGGCCAAATACAACCGACCGAGAAATGGCAAAGACAGTGGTCGATTATACCGGGCCGAACCTGGTACGGCAGTGGGCAGACCATCCGAATCTGCGTTATAGCTGACGGCAAAACCGCTCAACCAACTCATTCACAGAAACAAAGGACACAGGTACTGGTAGAGGAGCTGCGCAGAAGGTTTGGCATTCAGTCCGAATCCGTCTACTACCCCGGCGATTGGCGGTAGCAAGCCTGCACAGTGTTCTGTCCTGACTTTGGTTTCCACATAAAAAAAAGGATGTGTATCTAATGGATACACATCCAGTTCTTTTTTCTCTTGGCTGTTTTTACTAAAAAGCTACAGCGATTGAATTATTTTTTCAGTTATTTTTTTCGTAGTCGCTTGAGCTGCTCGCTAAAGCTTCCCTGCCTGAACTCTCTATTTCAGACGCTTTGGTTCGGGAGAGCCCCGTTTACGTCTGTCCGTAACTTCACGTCGTCGTTCACCGCTTGGCCTGTCTATACTTTCGGGCGGCTTACGACGGCTTGGTCTGTCCGTAACTTTTGGTGCTGTAGCTTTGGGCCTGTCGCGCAAAGCTCGCCCGGCCTCGCCGGGGGCACTCATTGCTTTTCTCACTCTTTGCCTGAGCTGATGCATCTTCCTGATTAATTGCCCCATCTTTTCCCTGTCATTTTCCCGATAGGCATTTGTAAGCTCGTCCAGCCACTTGCTGAACATCTGCTGCCGAGGAAGATTTGCTCCGGGACGGAGCTGCTGACTCTTACCACGAACCTGCTCCGGACGCTTACGCGCTGCGGCGGCAGCCTTTGCCCTTTCGGCTCTTGCTTTCGCAGCCTTTACCTTTTCGGCTCTTGCTTTTGCAGCCTTTGCCTTTTCGGCTCTTGCTTTCTCAGCCTTTGCCTTTTCGGCTCTTGCTTTCTCAGCCTTTGCCTTTTTAGCCTCAGCTTCCTTAGTTACCTTTTGCCGGCGTTTCTTTTGCGAAGCCTTCCTGCGCTTAGGGGCGGTTTGTTTGCCTGCTTTTTGTTTATGAAGCTGTTTTGCCCTGCTTTTTTGCTTTTTCTGGTCTTTTTGCACCTGTTTTTGCTTTTCTTTAGGTTTGTCCTCCTCTTCTTTTCCCTTGGCGGACAGATTTTCAACTCCCACAAGCAAAATCACAGCCACGATGCCCAACATAACCTTCTTTAACATTTTTTGCTCCTTCCAACTAAAATAAGGCCCCCATTTTATTCCGATAAACTGCGATTGCACAGTTACAGACGGTTCCGGAGGGAGTATTATTGCGGTTTTTGGGGAAAAATACGCAAAAATCGCAGATTATATTTATTCCCGGATTTCCCGGATGAAGTTGTGCAAACCGAATAAAATTTGTTAGAATAATCCTTGGGACTCCCCAAGAGAGCTTATACAAGGTGTTTGATTCAGTTTCATTATACCAAAAGTGGACACGGCTTTCCTGCTATGATTACTCGCTTTTATTTACATTTTCACAATATGAAAATGTTAAAACAAATCGGACGCTATACTTGTTGTTCGGAAGTACGTACTTAACGAACAAAGTGGTGATTATGAGTGTTAGCCCAAGTTACGCAGTTATGAGGTTGGATAGGGGTTTTTGATAGCGCCAGGGGCAATTTATGCCAAAAGTCTTCACTACATTTGCGCTATTTCGTCTATTCGGCGCAGCCGTTGCGGCAA
>DUZJ01000094.1 GCA_013349615.1 Planctomycetota bacterium
CCTGAATCGTTTTGCCTTGATGTTTCATAATCTCTTCCTTCCTTTCTTGATATTTTTCATTCCACTCCACCGATACGCATTTTACAGATGCCACGGACTGCGCATCGACCGTGACAGCATTCTATTCGCTTGTTCGTCGTTGATGAATTTCTCCTTCTCCGGGTCCCATCTCAGTTTCCTGCCCAAGAGCATGGAAATATTGCCGATGTGTGCTATTGTGAAGCATCGCTGGCCAATCTCCGGCGGGAAATAGCAGTCCTTGCGTGATTTCACACAATCGAGGAAATTGCGTTGCTCACCGGCCCGGCACGTATAGAGATGGATTTCGTTCGGCCCGATTGCAGAATCCAGGATAGATTTAGAACTCGCCTGCAATGGTGCCCTCCACCCGCGGTTGCCAATCCATCCCTCGCTCCCCTCGAATTTGAGGCTGGGCGTGCCGGACGTAACTATCAGCTTAACGCCGTTGGCGTATTTGTACTCGATTCTGTACTCCTTCGCCGTATCGTAAAGGCCTCCTTTGCAGAACACACCCTTTCCCTCAACTTCCACAGGCCCCGTATGTTCGGTGTTGTTTCCCCATTGCGCACCGTCGAGAAGATGTGCTCCCCAGTCGGCCAACTGTCCCCCGGAGTAAGCCTGAATCCAGCGCCAGTGAAAATGTATCTTGTCTTTCGTATATGGCGCCCATCGTGCCGGGCCCAGCCACATCTCATAATCGAGGCCCTTCGGCACCGGCAGGGGGGCAGGGTCACCGGGATTGTGTGGACCACTCGGCAGCTCCACACGAACTGTATGGACCTCGCCTATTCGACCGTTGCGGACCAGCTCACACATACGGTGATACTCGTGTACTGACCTGTCTTCCGTCGACCATTGAAAAACCCGGCCGTAACGTTTCATTGTTTCGCAGAGAACGCGGCCTTCCTGCACAGTCAATGTCGGCTTCTCGCATTCGACATCCTTGCCCGTTTTAGCCGCAGCTATCGACATTGGAACATGCCAGTGGTCGGGTGTGGATATCATCACCGCATCGATATCATCCCGCGCGATAACGTCACGAAAATCCTTGTACGTGGCACAGTCGTTATTGCCGTACTTTTGATTTACTATATCACGGGCTTTTTTGAGATTGTTGGTATCGACATCGCAAACGGCAACAGCTTGAGCATCTGCATTACCGAGGAATGTCATCAGATTCATCCCAATTCCGTGACCGCCGACGCCTATGAAGCCCAATGTTATCCGGTTGCTTGCAGCGACGCTGCCGGCCTTACCCAAGACCGATGAAGAAACAATACATGGAAAGCTCATTGCTCCGATAGCAACGCTGGATGTTTTTTTTAGAAACTTACGACGAGTAATCCCTTCTTTTCTCATACCAAAACTCCTTATTGTTTAACTGTCACAGTCGCCACGGACTCCGCATCGACCGTGAGAGCATACGGTTGGCCAGTTCGTCATTGACGAACTGTTCTTTGTCCGGGTCCCATCTCAGCTTTCGTCCGAGCAGCATAGAGATATTGCCAATATGAGAAATCGTAAATACCCGATGGCCAACCTCTTCAGGATAGAAGCACGGCTCACGAGATTTGACGCAATCAAGAAAATTACGTTGCTCACCGGCAGGGCACGTATAAAGGTGAATTTCATCCGGACCGATAACAGAATCAAGCACAGAACTGGGATTGGCTTTCAGCTTTCCCTGCGGCTCACCCAAATCTCCAATCCATCCTTCATCCCCCTCAAATTGAACACCCGGCGTCCCGGACGAAATAATCAGATTGACACCGTTGGCATATTTGTATTTGATTTTATATTCCCTGGCTGTATTGTAGAGGCCTCCTTCGCAAAACACACCCTTTCCCTCGACTTCCACCGGGCAGGTCAGGTCGGTATTGTTTCCCCACTGTGCGATGCTGATATGATGGGCACCCCAGTCAGTCAACTGCCCGCCCGAATAGTCACTGACCCACCGCCAGTGATAATGCAGCCTATCTTTCGTATATGGCGTCCACGGTGCCGGGCCCAACCACATATCGTAATCCAGAGCCTTAGGCATCGGCATAGGTGTAGTAATGCCCGGCCTATGTGGACCGCCTGGCAGAACTACACGGATGGTATGCACCTTCCCGATACGACCATTGCGGACCAGCTCACACATACGGTGGTATACAGAACTTGCCCGAATTCCGGAGGCCGTTTGGAAAATTCGGCCGTACCGCTTGATTGTATCGCTCAAGACGCGCCCTTCCTGAACGGTAAGCGTTGGCTTTTCGCACAACACGTCTTTACCTGTCTTGGCCGCCATCACCGACATAAGGGCGTGCCAGTGGTCCGGCGTCGAAATCACCACAGCATCGATATCATCCCGCGCGATAACATCACGAAAATCCTTGTATGTGGCACAGTCGTTATTGCCGTACTTTTGGTTTACTATATCGCGTGCTTTGTCGTGATGATTACTGTCAACATCGCAAACGGCAACAGCTTGAGCATCTGCGTTACCGAGGAAGGTCTTCAGATTCATCCCAATTCCGTGACTGCCCACACCGATGAAACCCAATGTTATCCGGTTGCTTGCAGAGACGCTGCCGGCTTTACCCAAAGCCGATGAGGCAACAAAGTGTGGAAATGCTATCGCCCCGGCTGCAATGCCGGCAGTTTCTTTGATAAATCTGCGACGCGTAATAACCGCTCGTCCGTTCATAGGACAATCTCCAAACGTTCACCAGCTTCTCAGAATGAGAGCAGACACTGCCAGATGTACACGTACCCTAATCCGTCAATATCTTCCCACACCTTCTGGACAAGCTCTTTATCTGCTCGTATCTCCTTGAGTTCCTTGACTTTCTCTTCCCAGGGAACACAAACACCCGGTTTTCTCTTAGGTTTCTTTTGTTCAGCCATCAATATACTCCATATTCACGGGTAAAATCAGTCATCGCCTTGATATTCTCGACCTTGGCATCGTTTTGGATAATGGCGCTGGCGTCCATAATGTACCCGCCGTCGCCGGCCACACCGTCGATTACCTTCTTGCAATAGTCGCGAACCTCTCCCGGCGTTCCGGTTGACAGCAGATAATTTGGGATACCACCGCTGATGCAGAACTTGTCCCCAATCACCTTGTGCACCTCGAAGATATCACCCATATCAACATGATAAACAATCGCTTGGTCAGGTAGCTCCGCGAACGCATCCAGATGAGCGTCCCAACTACCCTCGGCATAGAACAGGACCTGGTGCCCATGTCTCCAGATTTCTTCGATGATTGGTTTCAGTGTCGGCCAGTTGAAATTATCGAAGTGCTTCTGCGAGATAAACGGCACGCATCCACGGTGCATCCAGAAGCCGATGGGCACGTTCTTGTCGGGGTCTGCGCCGGAAAGCGCCACATGCAATAGGTGCGGCATCAGGGCCTCGCAGGCTGCAAGGACTTTGTCCGGACGCTCGAACAGGTCCGTTACCAGTCCCAGATAGCCCCGAAGCTTATCAGCGATAATGTCGAACGGCGATTTTAGAATACCTGAGATGGCAGAAACAGTGCCAGATTCGGTCCTCATCAGATCAACCTGTGTTCCAAACGCATTGAAGTAGTTCAGCATTGCCATCCCGCCCTTCAAAAACGACAGGTTATTGCGATAGGACGTCTGCTCACCCATCGCATTAACGTCAGCCGAGATACGCGGAAGCCAGATGTTGAACAGAAAACCGGTCGGGTCCTCGATAAGCGCATCGTATTCGTTCGGCTTCATAAACGCCTCTTCTTCGGGCGGCTCAAGGTACTGAAAACCAGTGTCGGGGGGCACATCGATACCGGGAACACCGTAGTACTTCGTCCCTATCGCCTGTGTCAGCCCGGTCCAGACGTAAACCATATTGGCAACAATAGCGTCCCAGTCGAAATCGGCCGCGCACTTGCGGGCGGCAACAAACGCCATCTCGTAATCGTGCGTTACCTGCTGGCAGGTGAAGCCCGCGTACTTGGCTGTGAATTCGGCGACAAACGGGCGAATCGGAATCTTGTCTGGTTTCTCATTCCGCATCGCCGTAACATAGCGCTTCAGCCGCTCAGCATACAGTTGTTGCATATCTTTCGCCATTCTGCTCTGCTCCTTACTTGCATTCGCTTGGCTTTATACAAACTATAGTCTATGGTGGCCTGGCACCGCAGTGCGTACAAGCATACCCAAATCACGTGAAGACGTCAAGCCCGAGCTTCTTTTCCTCCACCTACTCCTCAAGCCCGAGTATCTCGGCTGGCCTGCCGGCTCGCATCAGCCGGCACTTGATAGCTCCCTTACTTTTTAGACCAAACGCTCTAAGACTCGCAGACTCGTCGGTCGCAAGCACTGCTGCGAACTCCCCATCGGACAGTTTCACCTTCAGCCCATAGCCTCCCTTTATCTGCTCCAGGCTGGCTTCGTCCGGCACTTTGTCTCCTGTTCGATGCGGCCGGTAGAGTGTTACGAACTCCATACCTTTCTTTTTTTCAGCCGTCGTCGCCGTAAGGTGCCATTCCCGCATCTTGATACGCACTCGCGGATTAGGGTCGTACTCGTTGGTCTGCTTAAGGTAAGACCCGGCGGCGCGAGAAGATCAATATCACAAACCACATCATCGTTTCCCACGCGGATGTCGTGCTGGTTCTCGACGTCGATTTTATTGATAGCGTGCAGCCAGTATTCGAATGTCGAAGGCTCTTTGGCCTCCAATCGGTCATAAACGACCACGAGTTCTGGTTTGACGAATATGATAGACCGCGTGAAGCGGTCGAGAATGTTACCTTCGTATGCCTGGCCTGCCTCACCCACAACAATGTCCATCGATGGCGTCGTCTTGAAGCTGACTATCTCACCTCGTGCTTTAGCGGTCCGCTTCCCTTGTCCCCGGCCGTTAACCGTAATATTGTTTACCGACCGTGTGCTCCAGACCCAATTGCTGTGGTGTGCGCTTCCATACGAATCGTAGTGACCGCTGCGTACCAACAGTTGCTTGCCGTAAGCCCAGAGCACAAACGAATTATTTGCCTCATTGCCGTGCGACTGCGTCCCGAATGGGCTCGACTTAAATATCACTTGCACGCTCTTGCCGGCGTCAGTCAAATCGCTGTTCAGGTATGCCTGCCCCGTACCTCTGAACAGCCGTGAGCTTGGCAGGTCGTTTGGCTGTTTTGCTTCAACTTTTGGCAAAGTTCCGCGAATGAATCCGATATAACCGCTCATCTCCCTGGCCCCGCCCATCTTCTCGACGTACCATTGCCAGTGTCCGTTGCCCGCCTGCGCCGCAAACTGGCTCATCAGTGACACATTACGCAAAGCCGACCTGCGCCAGGCCCCGTCACCAAAACCTCCGCCCACTTTGCCGGGCGGCATAAGATACATCGTGTGGTAGCCGGTCTTGGAAAAGAACGGCTTATCGTAAGCGTCAATGCCCATTGCTTCGCGCATTACATCCGCCCACCACGTGAATCGGCCCAGATAACTATGGCCGTAGCTAATACCCTCATGCCAGCCCCCGTCGTCATCACCAGACAGGATAGACATTGTAGAAGACATTCATAGCGAACCACACCCAGTCTTCGGCCCCCTCGACCTCACCTAAAAAGGAGATACCGACCTCACCGAGGAAGTGCCACGCACGGTTCGAATGGCTCGAATATGGCCGCCACAGGTGACGCGGACAAAGGTGACGGTACATCTCATCGCCGCGGACCTGCATCACTTCCCGGCAGATTTGCTTCTCTTTTTCGCTAAGCAGGTCGTTGACAAACGTGTATGCGCGGGAAAAATAATAAGCATACGGCATACCCGCTTCATCGTTATAGCGATAGCCGGTACTGCCCTTGGGCTCCCACTTGGCGCATTCCAACAGGATTCGTTTGGCTTCGAGTCCGTATTTCTTCTGTCCGCCGAGTAGCCGAGTAAAAGCCAGCGTCGCCGCACCGTTCAGTGCCTTTATCGTATACGTCCGGTTGCCCCACCACACCTTCCTCCACTCCTCACTGCCGCGTACCATACCTTTAGGATACTTCGGCGGCTCCTTGGTCGCAGGCGGATTCGCCAGCAGTCTCTCGCATTCCCTCACAAGCCTGTCATATTGCGCCTTCATTTGGCCCCGCGCAAGTTTGCGTAACTGCCCGAGCTTCTCAGGACGAAGGAACAGACGCGGATGAGTCTTTGGTATCCGCGAAAGCAGTTCTTCGCGCACCGGCAGCGGCATAGCTGCCGCGTCGCGTGTGATGGTAAACGTCCGTACTCGGCTCCAGTTTGTATATCGGCCTTTCTCGTCCTTTCCCCGATACCGCCACCTGTATGTCCCTGGCTTGAAAACACGCGGCGGACAATGGACGTTGAACTTCAGGTCCTCAGCGCGGTACTCCACCTTTCTGAATTTAGGATCGCGGGCGCACTCGATTTCCCACGTCATACCCTTCTGTGGCCGCCAGCTAAAACTCGGTGGATTAACCGCAGACACCGCGCCCTCAGCGGGCCGATACCCCCATTCACCACCAACAGCCGGCCTTTCATCCAGCGTCAAATACTCCACTGCCGCCAAGCCCGGAACAACCAGCAACACAACAAGCGCAATCACCGCGGCAAGCACTTTAAGAGTTACATTCTCTTTTCTTAGCTTCTTATTGACCATCATTTTACCCTCACATATATTATATTGGATTAAAATCCCAGAGATTCACCTTCGTGAATCGCCATCCCGATTTGTTCGACACTCTTCAGCCGGCCGTTATACCACAGCAGCCAACGGTTTCTTTCCTTTTCGTAGATAGCAAAGGGCTTGTAACACGAGTCCCCATCCCATGTTCCTTGCCCGGGCCAAATAATAGGATTCTCAGGATGACGCTGCCAGCCCGTCACCCCATCACGTGAACGGGCCAAACCAATCTGTGCGTGATGTTCATCTCTAAATCCGATGTAGAACATCAGGTACCAATCGTCCTGTCGAATCACCTGACATCCCGTCACCTTGTGTCGTTCCCACTTACTGTTTCGGTCGGCTGCAAACACCGGATTGTCCGCCTTTTTGCTCCAGTTCAAACCATCGCGGCTCGTGGCATTCCCGATGGCGTTTGGCTCGTATTGCTCGCCTGCTGAGTACCACATTCGGTATAAGCGACTTTTGTTGTCCCACATGACATGGGGACACATAATAGCGACACCTTCCCACGACTCCTTGGGAAACAGTACCGGCTTGTCACTGGGTCGCTTCCACGTAACCCCATCCGCACTCGCAGCATATCCAATCCACGACCGGTCTCTCGTCTGGCCTGTATACCACATAAGGTAATTGTTCTTATGCTTAATAACGGTAGGGCGGTTCACCCTGCCTTCCCACCCCGACCTCGGCCCTAATACAATTCTCGGCTCACTCCAATGGATCCCGTCCTGGCTTTCGACCAGGGCAATTGATTTTTTTGGCCGCCATGAAAAATACATACGATAACTTTCTTCTTCACGTAACACTGCCACATCAAAGCACGTGCCGAGTTTGCCGCCCAGAACAGGATTGTTCTCGTACTTACGCCAGCCGGCACTGGTCTCGCTTGTTCGGGCCTGCTTTTCTTTTTCCACCGGCGGCAGTTGACCTGTCACTCGGTCGATGGCTTCCGATTGTGCAATCTCCTTGCCATTTACGAATACTCGCAGTCCTTTGCCTTTATGGTATTTCTTGCCGCTTTTGTCCCATATAATTGTGATAATCCGGCCGTGGTACAGCACGTTATCCAGGCAGAACCAGTCCCACGTATCAGCGTCAACAAGCGGATTTACCTCCACGACATCATCCGGCCGAGGCCTAAGACCGACAAGCCCGGAAATTATCAAATCGCAGTAACTGGAGTGATTATAATCCTTGCCTCGCTCTTTACCTCCTTTCCTTGGGTCCCAAGTCCCGTCCTTCCACGTCTTCAGTCGCGTCCGCGCAATCCAGTCACCGGTGTAGGGATTAAGGTTCTCGTCAATCCAGGGCACAACGCGCCCGTCCTCTCGCTTGAGCTGGTGACTTTTCGTATAGATTTGCAGCGTTTCAAAGTAGTCGGCTTTACTGATGGCGTCTTGCTTATAGTTATTCAGCAGGTTGGCTAAACCCACAAGTACTTGCGTAGTCGCAAAAGGCCAGCTCGGCCCATTCCACTGACACTCATGCCCCTTATATGAGACAGCAAATCTTGGGTGACGCTGCTCGGCTGTTGTCGGACCAAACGCTGCATAAAAACCTTTTGGATCCATCAATTGCTTCCACGCCTCTTCGTATCCCTTGCCCTTGTCCGGCAAATTAAAGTACCAGGGCACATAGCCAAGTAATTCGCGCACATCAACAAGGTTATCTGCTTTGCGAGGAAGCGTCTTGAAAAACCGCTCCTTTCTGTCCCAGAGTTTATCCAGAACGAGTCTTTTAATCTTCGCTGCCTTGGCCTGATAATTTGTGGCCAGTTCCTTTTTACCGGTCAGCCCCGCAATCTTGGCAATAGCTACGGCATCGCCGTACATATAGGAATTGATCGTGGCACGCTTCCCGCTCCCACCTATGGAGACTTCCATACCGTCCCGGTCATCGATTTGCCAGAATAGACCATCCGGTTCAAGCCTTTTTTTCTCCCACTCTTTATAGTTGTTGACCAGGTCCCCAAGCAGGTCGGTAACGTGTTCTTTGTCCGCTGTTACCAAATACCTCGCCCACATTGCATCGGCGGCCCAGAAGCTGTAACTTCGCACGCTGCCGCCTTTGCGGAACCAGAACACCGCATAATCGTCTAAGTATTTCCGATTGTGCAGCCATCGGCCCTCGTAAAAATGATGCCCGGCGGGGCAGTTAATCGTATTGTGCTTGCCCGACCATCCGACCTTAGGCAAAAACTCAGTAATTACGAAACCGTCCGGCGTCAGCTTTATATGTTTGCGATAAGTCCACCACCGAAAGTAGTACGTCCGCTCGAAATCCTTGTCGGGACACTCAAACAGCGGAACGTTCCCCTTCAAAAATTCCCACGCCTTCTCGTTTGGGATATGCTGAACGTATAGCTCCTCATCATTCTCATTAAATGTTTCGATATAATGTTTGAATGAATCTGCTTTCAGCACAATTGAATTTCGTCTGTCGTTCGATAAGCTGGTAGTCAACATAAAGGATGCACAAAGAATCGCCGAAAGCAGAACTCTGGTAGGCAAACTTTTCATTTCCACCCTCACGTTATATTAGTAATAAAATTTATTCTGTCAAATCCTGGTCGAGGGAACCGACCAAATCTTTGACGTTCGATATATTTTTGCGAACGCAATATTTTTTTATGCCGTCAATAATTTTTACCGCACATCCCGGCTCTATAAAATTCGCCGTACCAACGGCCACCGCCGATGCCCCTGCGATAATAAATTCGATAGCGTCCGAAGCCGTCCTTATTCCCCCCATCCCTAAAATCGGTATTCCTAAACTTTTGGCCACCTCGTTGTAAACCTTATTGACCAGGTGAACTGCTATTGGTTTTATAGCCGGCCCCGACAAGCCGCCTGTTTTGTTGGCCAGAACCGGCTTGCGCGTTTCAATATCGACGACCATCGCGGTGAATGTATTTATCAAGCTGAGTGCATCAGCGCCGGCATCAACCGCTACTTGAGCAATTACGCTGACATCCGTAACAGCAGGGGCCAGCTTCACCATCAAAACCTTTTCGCCAACCACCTTTTTCACCGCTGAAGTAACCTCCGACACTTGTGAAGGGTCGGTGCCGAAACTTATCCCGCCCAGTTCAACATTGGGACAGCTAATATTCAGCTCAAGCCCGGCTATCGCTTGCTCACCTGACAGCCGCTCCGCAACGGCTACATATTCATCAATCGTCTCACCGGCTATGTTCACAAACACTGCACAGGACAGCTTCTCAAGGACCGGCAGCTTTTCCTCAACGAAGGCATCCAATCCGATATTTGCCCACCCGATTGCGTTAAGCATCCCAGAATCGGTCTCAACAATCCTCGGAGTAGCATTACCCTTCCGCGGTCTCAGCGTGATACTTTTGGTAACAAATCCACCGAGAGAGTTTACATCCATAAAATCACTTAGCTCGTCAGCATATCCGCACGTCCCCGACGCCGTAAATACAGGATTCGCCAGCTTCAATCCCGCAAATTCAACCGATATATCAACCTTTTCTTCCATAAGCAAAACTACGAACTAAAAACTACTTCTTTGCTGTCAAAGACGGGCCCATCCTCACAGCACAATTTATAAATAGTTTCATTTGACTCGGCTACTCTGCATTCTACCGCGCAGCTCTGGCAGATGCCAATCCCGCAGGCCATTCGCCGCTCCATACTGACCTGGCAATCGATATTCCTGGCTTTAGCAATTTCTGCCACCCGCGTCAGCATTTGCTCAGGCCCACAACTATAAATAACCGTACTCTCGCCTGCTGAATCGGACTTTCCAAGCCATTCCGAAAAACAATCGGTTACAGGCCCGGCAAAACCAGCAGAGCCGTCATCCGTCGCCACCAGCGATTGTACACCATACTTGGCAAACTCCGGTAATGAAAACTCCAATTGTTGCGCAATCTTATCCAATTGTCGCTCAAAGGGAAGCTCCTCTGCCGTTTTCGCACCGGCAAACGCAATCACTTCAATACCGGGGAAGTCAGCCGTTAAAATCTTCGCCAGGTGCTGCAATGGTCCGGCCCCCATCCCACCGGCGACCAGTAGGGCTGTCTTCTTGCCCTCCGGCACCCGGAAACCATTACCCAAAGGCCCAATTATACTGACTGAATCACCCGCTGCTAACGTTGTCATTCGCAGGGTAGCAGGCCCAACAACACAATAAAGAATATCAACAAGAGTCCTATCGTCCTTTGTTGTAACGTCAACAAAACTAAAAGGCCTCCGCAGCAGTACCTTTCGCCCAGCCACATCGGCCAGCTCTTCCGGTATTGTTTCCGCCGGCGGCAGGGCGGCACCGGAAACATCTAATTGCGCGAACTGTCCCGCCTGCACTTTGGCGAACGCCTCCGCACCCGCGCCTGAAAATTCCAATCCGAGCCGATAGAACCGCTCACCAATCTGCTTATTCGCACAGATGGCAGCCAAATAGGCTCCCCTCTTTGCCGTTGAGCTTTTTTCTGACATAAATACCTGTTATAATAATAGCCCTATCAGTAAAGGTTCTGCAAACATAGTCGTCACTATTAAAGCGAACCTTCATAGACCCTGATACCATCCACAACTTTACAGATATGAACGGCATACTTATCGGCAAACTCAGGGTGACTGCGCGGGTACGCTGTATCAACTGCTCGTTGGACCGCTTCGACACTTTCCGCCCGAACCAGGGCACCCGATGCCCCCTTGTCGCCGCCGCCCAACATCCGCTCTCCCAAAACACCGGGCACCGTCCGAACAATATCGCACATTGTCTCCAGTTCCGCCCCTGAAATCTTATAATCATCCCGCAGTCCTGTACCGTCTTTCCTGAATATCTGACCCACGGTTTCAATGTCCCCGGCCTTCCACGCGTCCAGCATTTTATAGAACCGCTTTTGAGCTCCGAAAATATACTTTAGCCGGTCGCACAAATCAGGGTAGCGGTCACCGAATTCGGTCATAATCTTTTCATAGATTTCCTCGTCCTTTATATCCGCAAGGCAAGATATATCGTAATTGGCTTTCTGTAATATCGATACCAGCTTCTCGCATTCTGCCCTGCGTATTTTGTAGGTTGACTTCTCAAGACCGGGTCGGACCGTCCCCGTATCAAGCACAACTATACGAAAATCGGTGGCACCGGCACCAAGTTGGACGTAATCCACAGACCTTTCTGCCGGGTTATAATAGGTCCCCATACCTTCTCGCCCGAACAATATCATAATCTGGTCGAGCTTCCCGCAGGGCGAGCCAATATAGTCATTTTCAACGGCCTGTGCCAGGTCGACGACCGTCATCTTGTCTTTTATCTCGATGCCGTTCGCATCCAGCAGTGACAAAATCAAATTCAAGCTCAAAGACGCCGACCGGCTCATCCCGCCGCCCGGAATATTCCCATATATAACACCGTCGATGCCTTGTTTGAGTTTGTAACCTTTACGCTTTAGGATATAATCAATCCCGTATGGAAAGCGTCCCCACGTCTCAGCTATGGCCGCCGACTTAGGCTCAGGAACATCACCTAACTTAAATTCAATGACCCCATCATCAGGAAAGTTGCCGCTATACAATTTAACTCTGTCCGTGCCGTTTGGCTTATAGGCCATCCAGATGAACCTGTCTGTCCCCACGCCGAAAAGCTCGGTGCCGTTGTAGTCACCGTGCTCAACACCCAGACAGAATCGAGATGATGTCCTTCTTATCTTCCCGCCCTGGATATCAATATCATTATCCTTCGAGAACTTCAAAATTTTATCAATGGCTGCCTTGTCCTGGGCCGTTAGTTCCATTTTTTAAAATCCCTTATTAGTCTATGACACCTTCAAACTGTATTCAGCTCTTTTGCTCCATTACTATTCATTACCAGAAGATAATGTAAAGACCGATGGTTACTGCTATCACTATTGCGCCTAACCACATAACCGATGGCGCCGGCCTCATATCAAACTCCTCTCGTACCGGCATGACTTTCGGCTCTGCCAATGGCTTTATACATGTTATCAAGGCCATTACTACAAGGATGATAACAAGGGTTATCGCCATGCGGTTCAAAAACGCAATTTCACTAAACTGCCAATGCAAAAATCCATAAACCGGAACGCTAAGGACCAGCCCAATCACACCGGTTACCGGCGGGGCTTTCTTGAAAATCATACCGAACACAAACACCCCAAGTATCCCCGGCGAAATATAACCCTGGAACTCCTGGATGTACGTGAAGATGCCCATAAATCTGGGGTTTCCTAACATCGGCGCTATCAGCATCCCGATAACGACGAACACACCGGTCGCAATCCGGCCCGTCCATATAAGGCTCCTGTCCGACGCATCCTTCCTCAAGTGGCGCTTGACCAAATCCATAGTAAATATCGTCGAGGCTGAGTTCAGCATCGACGCTAATGAGCTTATTACAGCACCGCTGATGGCCGCGAATATGAACGCCCTTGCTCCCGGCCCCACAAGATGCCTTATCAAAAGTGGATATGCCGCATCCGTCCCGCTATCGCCGGTCATCTTGTCGCCAAAAAGCTGAAGGGACATAATACCTGGAAAGATGATGATAAACGGAATAATCAACTTTAAAGCCGCCGCAAAAATAACACCGAGCTGGCCTTGCTTGAGGGTCTTGGCAGCTAACGTTCTCTGGCAAATATACTGATTCAGACCCCAGTAGTAAAAGTTTGGAATCCAAAGACCAATAACCAGAGCCGTCCAGGGCAGCACTGAGTGGTCTTTGGGAAGTATCATATGCAGCTTGTCGGCGTTCTTTTCGCTGAACAGTTGTATCCCGTTTGATAGCGTACTGAATATACCGGCCCCGGCTTCAGTCGATGGATGCAGCTTGCCTATCGCAATAAAACCCAGGACCATCGTTATCGCGCCCCCGATTATCAGGGCCGAGCCCTGAAAAAGGTCCGCCCACGCCACAGCCTTTAATCCGCCCCAAATAGTGTATAGTCCTGCTATGCCTCCTATGACCAGAATGCCGTACAATAGATGTCTTGGATTGTCCAAATCTCCAAATATCGTCTGTAGCGTCAGACCTCCGGAGTAAATGACCGCCGCAATTGTGACTCCGATGTATATCACCATCGTATAAAAGGCCATAATCGCCCGTGCGGTTGGATTGTACCGATATTCCAGATACTCCGGGATGGTAAAGATTCCGCTTCGTAAAAACCTCGGCAAAAAGATGATAGCAACAAAAACCAGAGTGATTGCCGCAATCCACTCGTAGCTGGCTATAGCCAGACCTGCTATTCCCGCCCCTTGGCCGGCCATTCCAACAAAGTGCTCGGTCGAAATATTCGCTGCTATCAGCGAAAGACCAATGAATGGCCACAACAAACTGCGACTGGCAAGAAAGAAATCCTCACTGGTCTTTTCTTTCCGGCTTTTGTACATGCTCACGCCGATTACTACGCCGAAAAATGCCAGAAATACGCTAATGTCAAGCCAGCTTAGCTCCATAATATATTCCTTCCTTTCTTTTCACTTTGCTTCTTTGTTATCTCACTAAGGTTTCATTTTGCGATACACCGTATAACTGCGTTCCTGCTTTAGTCAACCTCACCAGGTTGCCCGCCATTATAGCTTCTCTCTCTCCAGCCGCAAGAATATAGAAAGGATCGGACCGACGTATGACCGCCCCCGGCGTCAATCAAATACGCATATTGGCGCTAAAAGTGAGACAAATGAGTAAAAAAGGGCGCAAAAATTCTAACAATTGCAAGCTCAGACATGTTTCAAAATACCGGCAAATTCCAGTCCAATTGTCCGGATTGCTAAATTAGGCGCTAAAGAATTGTCCAATATTAACGATAATATAACAAGCATATTGTTGCATTAGGGGTGGGGGGTCCTCTATAAGTCCCCTAATACGGTGTTTAGGGAAGTGCTAATGGGGGGATTGGAAGCTACTTAGTGGCTGAAAATCCTTCAAGAACGGTGGGGGGTGAAGCCGGGGGGCGGGGTGATACTTACAACTGTGCCGGCGAGGTTATCGGCCTTGAACTTGATGTCCTCGGCAAAGAGGTGAATTTTCGTGTCGATGTCGGGCAGGGGCGGGCGAGACTGGCCGACATTGTGCCGCTGGCACGTACGCTTTGCACAAAAATTACCGACGTCGTAGTCGAGAGCATACTCAGCGATGGGGGCAATATCCCGTGCTGCAAAGGCTGTGCTGC
>DUZJ01000095.1 GCA_013349615.1 Planctomycetota bacterium
CCAGAAGGTCGGTAGGCTTGATGCCACTGATGCAGCGTCGTGCTTACAGAAACCGGCGTGCTTAAAAGAAATTGAAAGTATCCACGTGTACCAGGGAACGTACGACTATTACGATATAGTGCTCGAAACCGGAAATCGCATCAATGTTGTAAATACCCACTATTTTCTAATTGCCTCTGATCGATGGGTCCTGGTACAAGACTTGAAAGTCGGCTCAAAACTTCAGTCATTAAAGGGCCCAATTAGCATCAAGACTATTTCAAAGAGAGAAGAGCCTTTTACCGACAGGCTCTACAATCTGGAGATTAAAGGCGGAGACCGGTATTTCGTAGGTAAGGATGGTTTAGCCGTACGTGGTTATGAGGCGCCGCGTCACTGAACGTCCTCTTGGCTAAAGACTTGGGATTTTGCACCCATATATCCTTTTGGGAAAGCTAAGGGAACATAAGTTCCGTAGTTTTTCACTCGGTTGTTCAAAAGCGGCCTTGTGCGATTGAGCACAAGGCCGCTTGTTTATTGCCTACTCACGGCTCTGAGAGCGTTAAAAAAATAATCAATTCTCAAAATTTGTATTTAGCCGGCTTTTATGTTAGATTGGATGCTTTGATTTTTATGGAGTGTTAAATTGGGACAAACGCTTATCTACAAGATACTTGCTGAGCATCTGGTTGACGGCAAAGTTGCAGCCGGTGAGCCAGTTGGCATTCGGATTGACCAGACGCTTACACAGGACGCCACCGGAACAACGGCGTTCCTGCTGTTTGAATCAATGGGGGCAGGCAGAGTTAAAACCGACTTGTCGGTCAGCTATGTGGACCACAATATAGCCGGCTTCGGGCCGGAAAACCACAACGACCATTTGTATCTGCAAACAGCAGCCGCCAAATCAGGCGTCTATCATTCGCGGGCCGGCAACGGTATCTGCCATCAGGTCCATCTGGAGCGGTTTGGCAAGCCCGGGGCGACACTTCTGGGAAGCGATTCGCATACGCCTACCTGCGGCGCACTCGGTATGCTTGCCATCGGAGCCGGCGGGCTGGACGTGGCAGCAGCTATGGCCGGAGGTCCATTTTACCTGACCTGCCCGAAAGTCCTGGGCGTCAAACTCACCGGCAAATTGAAGGAATGGGTGGCAGCCAAAGATGTTATTCTTAAACTGATGAGCATCCTTACCACAAAAGGCAACGCCGGCTGGGCATTCGAATATTCAGGCGAAGGCGGTTCGGAGCTGACTGTGCCGCAGCGGGCGACAATCACCAATATGGGAGCGGAATTAGGCGTAACAACGAGCATCTTTGCCGGCGATGAACAAACCAGAAGATTCCTCGCCGCCCAGAAGCGAGAAAAAGACTATTCCGCCTGTGGCGGATTGGCTGCCGACCCGGACGCCGAATATGACCGTATCATCGAGATAAATCTGTCGGACCTTGAGCCGATGGCGGCGTGTCCATCCTCGCCGGACAACGTCAAAACCGTAAGGGAAATTGCCGGCGTTCAAACAAAACAGGTCATAATAGGCAGCTGCACAAACTCCGGCTTTGCGGATTTAATGATGGTCGCAAAGGTCTTAAAAGGCAGGCGGATAAATAATATGGTCGAATTTGCAGTTGTTCCGGGCAGCAGAGAAGTTTTGAATATGTTAGCAGAGGCTGGAGCGTTGACGGATATGATTTCAGCCGGTGCCCGAGTCCTGGAATGCGGCTGCGGCCCGTGCATTGGCCAGGGCCTTTCACCGGCTGATGAAGTGGTAAGTCTGCGGACGTTTAACAGGAATTTTGCGGGCCGAAGCGGGACCAAAAACGACCGTGTCTATCTGGTCAGCCCCGAGACGGCGGTCGCTTCGGTTCTGACCGGCGAGATTACCGACCCTCGCGATTTGCCTAAAATTATCGGGATAGAATACCCGAAAATAAAATTGCCTGCCGAATTTACCATCAACGACAATATGATAGAGCCGCCTTTGAGCGAGGAGAAAGCGGCAAAAGTTAAAGTTCTGCGTGGGCCCACGATTTTCGTGCCGCAGACACCGCCGCCATTACCGCAGCAACTGCAGGGAAAGGTCCTGATTAAATGCGGCGATAAAATAACCACCGACCATATAATGCCGGCCGGCCCTTACCTAAAACTACGCTCGAATGTGCCCGAATATGCAAAAGTGGTTTTCAATTGCTTCAACGAAGAGGGCAAGCCGACATTCGCCCGGCGCGCCATCGAGTTAAAGGAAAAAGGTATCGCCGGCATAATTGTAGCAGGCGAAAGCTACGGCCAAGGCTCATCAAGAGAGCACGCTGCACTCTGCCCGATGCATCTGGGTGTGCGGGTGGTGCTCGCAAAGAGTATTGAGCGAATCCACAAAGCCAATTTGATTAACTTCTGTATCGTCCCGATAGAATTCGCTGAGTCGGCTGATATAGACAGAATCAAAGCCGGCAACGAACTGCAGATTGACAATCTGCTCGAAGCGATAAAAGACCGTGATGAAGTTAAGATTGTAAACAAGACTGACTCATTTGAGTTTGTCGGCAAGCTGGAATTTTCTGACAGGGACAGGAAAATTTTGCTCACAGGCGGACTTTTGAATTACACCCAAAAGAAAGCTAATGAATGAAAAAATAATCACCATTTTCGGTACCGGCAGAACCAGGCCCGGCGATGCAGCTCACACACTGGCCTACAAAATAGGCAAACTATTGGCCCAGGCCGGTTTTACTATCGCTAACGGCGGATACGGCGGGACGATGTTGGCCGCTGCCAAGGGAGCAGCCGAGGCCGGCGGTAAAATTATCGGCGTTACCTGCTCCGCTTTCAAAGGCGGCAAAGCAAATGAATTTATTAGCCGTGAAATTGTTACCGGTTCGCTTGACGAGCGGCTCGATACGTTGTTGAAACTCGGGCAGGCGTATGTCGTATTACCCGGCGGAACAGGAACACTGCTGGAATTGGCAAATGTCTGGGAATTGAAAAACAAAGGCTTTCTGGAAGCCGATAAACCGATTATACTTGTAGGCGGATTCTGGCGGCCCCTGCTCGATTTGATTGCGGCCGACGACCCCGACAGCAGCCGGCATATAAAACAGGTGGATGGGCCAGAACAGGTTGTAGAATTGATTGTTGACTAATGACTATTGTTATGGGCAAGAGACTCACAATTTCGAGCTTGGCGTTTTTTATAAGTGTTGTCCCGATAGTATCGGGTTCCCGCGCAGCGAAATCGGCGCCAATGCTGCTGCGGGACGGCTTTGCAGTAACGGGCGTCGACGGCAGGTTGGTTATCCACGACGGCAACGAGGCCAATCCAAAATTTTCTTTTGATAGATGGTCCTTTGAACTTGACTCAGATTTGAGTGACGGCAGAGGCCTTGTAAAAGCCGGGGCGAGCTTGGAACTGCTGCCGTCATCGGCCCTGGAAAAGATGATAGCCGACGCCAATAACAGAACCGGTACAAGTTACAGGCTTGGGGGTAGAGTTACCCGATACAGGGCCAAAAATTTTATATACCCAACTTATTTTCTGCCCCTCACCAAAACAAAGAAGCCGCTGTCGTCAACGTCACAAAAATCGCCGCAGCAAGAGACCCGACCGACAATCAATGAGCCGAACGATGTATTGACCATACCGAAAGAGCTGATAGAAAAGTTACCTGACAGAAAGAAAGGGACTGACTACAGAAAACGCCAGGAAGGAAAAGCAATTAAAACCAAACTCGCCGAAGGCGGCCGTGCGGGAAAACCAGGTCTAAAGCAGGATTTTATCTTAGTTGACCGGACCGCACTTTTCCGTGATATGAGTGAGGGGGCAGAAGGCGGCTGGCGTGAGGTCAGCTTTGTTCTTGACGCTCTTGGCCGGACAGAGGCAAAGATTTCACTTCGTCTGCTGCCCTGCCAGGCACTGGAGCAGGCCCAGCACGAGCAGTCGGCTGAGCCGGACGCGCTGCGATTCAAAATAGCAGGGATTGTAACTACGTATAAAGGCAAACAATATCTGTTGCTGCAGCGCGCAACACGAGTCTACAGCCACGGCAACTTCCCCGGATAGGAGACCTCTTTGAGCAACGAACTCGACCAAATCCTAATCTCCTCATCTCAGCCAGGTTTCCATAACCAAATTGAAACTTTGCATCGGAAACTACAGAGCAAGGCAAGGTTTGGCGGTCCCGATGAAGAACCGGTTTGGAAAATTATTCGAGAAGTTACTAAACGTGGCGATGAGGCCGTTGCCGAGTATACTGAAAAATACGACGGTGTTAAATTAAATCCTGAGCAGTTTCGGGTAAGTGAGGAAGAACTGCAAAAGGCCCATAAGGAAGCGGACGCAGACCTTATGGCGTCGATTCGTCTGGTGATTGAAAACGTTCGCAAATACCAGAAAGAAATCTTCGTTGGAAACAACAAGAACTTCGGAGCAACCGGTATAAGATACACACCATTAAAGCGCGTTGGGATATGTGTGCCCGGCGCATCGGCTCCTTTGCCATCTACTGTAATAATGTGCGCTATTCCGGCACAGGTTGCAGGCGTGAAAGAGATAGTTGTGGTTTCACCGCCACGATATAAAGGCAGCATTCATCCGGCAATCTTGGCGACTTGTTATGAACTAAAAATTACCGAAGTCTACCGCATCGGTGGCGCACAGGCGGTGGTACTCTTGGCTGGTGCAGAGAATACCAGAATACGGAAGGTCGACAAAATTGTTGGACCCGGTAACCAGTGGGTTCAAACTGCAAAGCTGAGACAGTTTGGATACGTTGGCATTGATTCGGTGGCTGGGCCGAGTGAAGTATTGATAATAGCAAATGAAAAGGCAAATCCAGCGTGGGTGGCGGCTGATATGCTCAGCCAAGCAGAGCATGATCCAGGATGCTCGGTTGTGGTTACGGATTCAAAAAACTTTGCAGAAAATATTCTCAATGAACTAAAAAAGCAAGTAAAGCAACTGGACAGGGCCAAACAGACAATCGAGTGCCTGGTAGAATTTGGCAAGATTGCTGTGTTTAAGGAAATGGATAATGTAATTGAATTTGCTAATGAATTTGCAGCGGAGCATTTAGAAATTCAATGCGGCGATGAAAGCGAAAAAATCGCTGACAGAATCGATAATGCCGGTGCGATTTTCATAGGTGATTATAGTCCGGTAGCGGTTGGCGACTACTGGGCTGGACCAAGCCATACACTGCCGACTGGAATGACAGCAAAATTTTTTAGTCCCCTTAGCAGCAACGACTTTATCAAGTCAACGAGTATTATCGAATACGATAAAGAGAAATTAGCTGAGAGTGCGGAAGATATTATTCGCTTGGCTGAAGCCGAAGGCCTCGACGCCCACGCAAAAAGCGTAAAAATCCGACAACAGGATTAACCGTTAAACCTCCCAGTTGAGTTTTTCCTGATACAGCCAATAGAACCTGCCCAGCAGATGAGCGGCGACAAACGCCAGATAGATACCGGCACAACTAATAAGAAAAGCTGAATGTTCTGATTCTGGCACTTTCTGCCGGAGCACACCAATCAGCAATACTGCGGCAAGAAATAATAAGACAAGCCCACAGTATTGACGCAGCGTATTTGATATTGAATTGTAGAGCAAGCGGGGATTAAGGCCGAGCACAGAATCAAGCACAACAACGGCCAGTAACGCCATCGGGAAGAAGAAAACCGCATAGAGCAATAACAGCCAGAAAATTACGTCAACTCTTTTGACAAACAACATGTAAAAAACAAAAGGCATAAAGAAAACTCCAAAACAACCAATTATGTTCACCATCTGCCAGAACATATCGACTACACGAGGAATGTACCCTATGACCTTTGGCGCTCGCAAGCCGCCTTCAGCGCTGTCGCGTACACATTCAGCAAAGTACCAATACATATATAAAACCACAACAACCTCCACAACTAAACTTACAAGCCCAAATAAACAAGAAAGCTGGATAATCATAATCTTCCGCAGAAAATCAATTAACAATGGTACTCCAATAAAAATCGCAAGATTCGCAAGGCCCGACACGTTTATGGGATACAGGAATATATCAATAATCCACGGCAGCTTGCGGTCGCCGACAGGTTCGGTTTCATCTGTGGCCGATTTTTCAACAGTTTTTTGCAATTCTTCAAGACCTTTCTCAGACACGCTATCTTGACTGCTTTGTTGATTTGCAGTTGGCAACTCTGCCGGAATATCAAAAAGAGCATGGTCTAAACCCGAATATTTTTTACTCACCTCCGAATCGCTAAAATTGCTTTTACCTACGACCGGCGCTGCGTTTTCCGCTTTCGGGACAACAACTATCTTCTTGCACTTTGGGCATTTGCCTTCTTTGCCCGTATGGATTTCAGGAACGCTGATTTCCCGGCCGCAGTGCTTACAACGAAACTTAATCACAAAATCCTCCATTTCGTCTCCTGTTGTCAACGGTCACTTACCATCTTCTCTAAACCTCCCAGTTAAGTTTTTCCTGATATTGGTAGTAGAATCTACCGAGCAGATGCGCTATGACCATCATAAAATAAAAATTGGCAATTCCTGAGCCGTAAATGACGGTTATTCCTATGATTGCAATGATATTGCCGCCGGAAAACATCAATGCCAACATAGGCACCAGGAATCGAATTGTAAAGGCTAATGCAGCAATGAGTAATATAAGGCCGAGGTACGAAAAGAAGGCGCTGAGAATTGAACCGATAATGAGAACCGGATTCAGAGCCGAAATAGAATCGAACATAATGACAGCGAGCAGGCCCATTGGGAATAATAAAACTCCAAATCCCAGTAGGGCCCAGAAAATGGCGTCGGTTCTTTGAGTATAAGTGAAATACAATATCACTGGAAAAGCAAAAAACACGAGACAAACGAAAGTTTCCCACGATTGAGAAATTAATTCCCAGAGTCCCGGTGTCTGGCCGATGGTTTCCGGCGTGCGGATACCGCCGTCGGCACTGTCCCGAATGCATTGGCAGAGATACCAGTACAGATACATTCCAAATAGCAAGCCAATAATAAAACCCAAAAATGCCAAGACCGGCCAGAGGATAAACAACGGTGGAAAAATCATGGTCAAGAAAGCAATCAAGGCGAAAATAAGTCCAAATAGAAACGGGACTCCGACAATAATACCAATCATTGTCAGGCCCGCTTTGTTTGTTGGATAAAGAAGTATATCGATATACCACGGAAGTTTTCGCTCCGGACGGGGCTCTTGTTTGATGGTTCCTATTGTCATCGCTTCCCGGAGTCTTTGCATATCTTCCAAAGTTGTATCAGGCACGGGGTGTTGACTGGAAGCTTGATTTTCCGCTTTCATCTCCTGCGGCATATCGAATAGACGTGGATCCGGACCGGATGCCTTTGGAGCAATCTCCGAACTGCCTAGCCCGGCTTGAATCGCAACCTGGCTTGCGCTTTCTGTTTTTGGAACGACAACTATGCTCTTGCATTTCGGGCACTTACCTTTTTTGCCCGCGTGGATTTTCGGAACACTGATTTTCTGGCCGCAGTTTTTGCAGTGAAACTCAACGATACTTGATTTATCCGGCACTACGAACACTTTGCCGCATTTTGGACACTCACCCCTCCTGCCTGAGTGTTTATCCTCAACATTGATTTTTTGGCCGCAATATTTGCAAAGGAACTTTATCATAGAGTCTCCGCCGGCTCCATTTGCTTGTCTCCACTGCCTGGAAGTCAGGCTAAGTAATTACGCGTTTGCCAGTTTTTCTTGTATCAGCTCTCTGGCTTTGTCGAGGGCGTCTTTGATTTTCTCCGGTTTTTTCCCGCCGGCCTGTGCCATTTGCGGCCTTCCGCCACCACCGCCATCGACTATCGGCGCAATCTCCTTGACCAGCACGCCAGCCTTTAGTCCCTTCTTGATTAAATCATCGGTAAATCCGGCCAACAGTGTAACCTTGCCGTCATCATCAAAAGCAAGGACAACAGCAGCAGATTTTGCCTTCTTCTTGAGCATATCGATAGCTTCTCTGGCCTGTTCGACCGAGACGTGCGACAATCGGCCAATTATTACTGATGTTTGGCCGATTTTCTCGCATTTTTCCAGAAGTTTTTTTGCCTCGACCATCGCATCGGAGCCGGGTTGTCGGGCGCCGGATTTGAGCTTCTTGGCAAGTTTCTTATTTTCCTTTATCAATCGGTCGACGCGCTCAATCAGTGCCTCGGCGCTCGTATTCAGCATCACCGAAAGCTTTTCAACAATTTCGCCTCGGTCCTCGAAATATTTGGTGAGTCCGGAGCCGGTCAGCGCGGTAATCCTGCGGACACCGGCGGAGATGCTCTCTTCTTTGATTATCTTAAACCCGCCTATTTGGCCCGTATTATCGCAGTGCGTCCCGCCGCAGAATTCCCGCGAAAAAGCTTCTCTAACCAGTTCTTCGTTCGCCGCACCAATAGCCACCACTCTAACTTCGCTTCCATACTTCTCGCCGAAAAGCGCCATTGCCCCCAGTTTTTCCGCCTCCGCCCTCGGCATCACCACACAAGTTACCGGCAAAGCGGCGGTGACTTTTTCACAGACAAGCTGTTCTACTTTTTTCTTTTCGTTGGGCGTCAATGCCTTCGGGTATGTAAAATCAAACCTTAGGTAATCGGTGCAGACAAGACTGCCCTGCTGTCTTACCGAATCACCCAGCACCTGCTGCAGCGCCCACTGTAAAAGATGCGTGGCTGTATGGTTCTTCTTTATCGAATCCCTGTCTTTGCTGACGACTGCTTTTACAGTTTGGCCCTTCGTGAACGCCCCTTCCGCTACTTTGCCCCGATGAATCACGCAATCAGCTATCCTAACAGTGTTGGCAACAATGAATCGGGCTTTATCCGATTCTATAATACCGCAGTCCCCGACCTGACCGCCCGCCTCAGCGTAAAAGCAGGTCCTGTCGAGAACAATACCAACCTCGCCGCCAATCTCAACATTACCCACGTTCCCAAATCCCTTCTCATCAACAAAACCGACTATCTTACCGTCGCAATCGTCGACATGATATTTATGCAGGTCTTCCGTTGTCGGCAATTTGGTATCGGCCAGGACTGAGATTAGCGAGGCGGATTTCTGGGCTGCCCTTGCGCGCTGACGCTGGGCTTCCATCAGCTCGTTAAATTTGGCCGTGTCAACTTTGAGGCTGCGTTCTTCGGCCATAAGCTCGGTCAAATCGAACGGAAAGCCGTAGGTGTCATAAAGCTGGAAGGCATCTTCGCCATTTATAACTTTGTCTTTCGATTTTTGCGCCCGCTTGGCGGCAGTGTTGAATATTTCAATACCTCTATCGAGCGTTCTGCCAAAGCTCGCCTCTTCCGATTCGACAACCGTTGAGACGAAGTCGGCCCTTTCGCTTATCTCACCAAACGCATCACCTAAACAATCAACGACTACCGGCACGAGTTTATACATAAACGGATCGTGCATTCCTAATTCTCTGCCAAACCTCGAAGCCCGGCGAAGTATCCGACGAATTACGTAGCCCCTGCCTTCATTAGAGGGTGTTGCGCCATCGGTTATCGCAAAGGTCAGCGAGCGAATATGGTCGGATATGACTCTGAAGGCATTGTCGATATTGTTGTTCCGCTCATAGGTATATTTGTGGCCGGTGAGGTCAGCGATGCGTTCAATTATGGGCATAAACAAATCAGTATCATAATTGCTGTTTTTTTTCTGCAGCACTGCTGCGATTCTTTCCAGGCCGGCACCGGTATCGACGTATTTGGCGCCTAATTCGGCGAGCTTGCCGCCCTCGGTACGGTTATATTGTATAAAGACCAGATTCCAGAGTTCGATGAACCGGCTGCATCCGCCGTTGACGCCGCACTTGTGGCCGGGTACACTTTTTTTGTCGCACATATCAGGCCCAAGGTCGATATGTATTTCACTGCAAGGCCCACAGGGACCGATATCACCCATCTCCCAGAAATTATCTTTCTTTCCGAAAGCCAAAACCCGCTCAGCAGGTATCGATGTCACCTTCGTCCACAGCCTGGCGGCCTCATCGTCTCCGGGCAGGCCATCGGCCTTGTGGCCGGCAAAAACCGTCGCCCACAAGCTGTCCGGGTCAATGCCCCAAACCTTTGTAAGAAGCTCCCATGCCCATTCGATTGCCTCGGCCTTGAAGTAATCATCGAACGACCAGTTGCCTAACATCTCGAAAAAAGTGTGGTGATAGGTGTCCTTGCCCACTTCCTCAAGGTCGTTGTGTTTGCCGCTTACCCGCAGGCATTTTTGGCTGTTGACCACACGCCCGTACTCCGGGGACACCAGGCCCAAAAAGATGTCCTTGAACTGATTCATCCCGGCGTTGGCAAAAAGCAATGTCTCGTCATCAATAGGCACTATGGGTGAGCTGGGGATAAATTCGTGACTTTTATCCTTGAAAAAATCTATAAAGCCGCTTCTGATTTGCTTTGCACTCAACATTTTCAACTTTCAGCTTTCAGGCCTTTGGCAACGAGGATTTTATTTTTTATTTCCTCGCGTAAATCTTTATTTTCAACCAGATATTTCTTGGCGTTTTCTCTGCCCTGCCCAAGACGGACATCCCCGTAGTTTAGCCATGCGCCGCTTTTTTCTACACAACCGCAATCCACTCCCAAATCGAGCAAGTCGCCTTCATAGCTTATTCCACTGTCGAACATAAGGTCGAATTCCGATTCACGGAAAGGCGGCGCGATTTTATTCTTTACCACCCTGGCCCTGACCCTGCTGCCGATGGCACTGCCGCCCTCCTTCATTGTTGCCAGCCGTCTTACGTCGATTCGGATTGTGCTGTAAAACTTCAGCGCCCTTCCGCCGGGTGTGGTTTCAGGGTTGCCGAACATCACGCCGATTTTCATCCTGATTTGATTTATGAACAAAAGGACCGTTTTGCTTCTGCCGATGACAGCGGTAAGCTTTCTCATCGCCTGACTCATCAATCTTGCCTGCAGTCCGACGTGTCTGTCACCCATCTGGCCTTCGATCTCCACTGCCGGCGTAAGTGCGGCCACCGAATCAACAACTATAACGTCGATGGAATTGGACCTTATCAACATCTCGACAATTTCGAGCGCCTGTTCACCGGTATCTGGCTGGCTGACCAGCATGCTGCTTACATCGACACCCAGTTTTTTAGCCCAGGTTGTGTCGAGTGCGTGTTCGGCGTCGATGAAGGCCGCTACGCCGCCTGCACGCTGGGCACTTGCAATGACGTGAAGTGCAAGGGTGGTCTTGCCGGACGCTTCCGGGCCGAACAGCTCTGTAACTCTGCCGCGCGGGATGCCGGCGCCGCCGAGAGCGATGTCCAGAGACAGTGAGCCGGTCGGAATCCCAGAGATTTTGGCGTACAGGTGCTCATCCATTTGCATAATCGCACCCTGGCCGTATTGCTTTTCAATCTGCGCAATGACACGCTGCAAGGCGGTTTCCTTGCCGGTTGTTTGGGGCCTCAAACTCTCTATCTTGCTTTTGCCTGTTTGGGACGTTTTTGTCTTTGCCATTTTTGTAACCTCCTATTCCATATCTGGTATTTCGCTTCACATATTATGTTTCACACAGTTTATAATTGCCTAACACGGTATAAACAGGTCCGGTGGGCGTCAACTGACTCTGGTAAACCGAGACCGAGTCAGCCGGCATAATCCCAAGCTTAAAATCCCTGTATTGCTCAGCTATTTGCGCCAGCTTGACACCCGCCCTGGGGTTTCTTATTCTGCAGAGGGTCAAATGGCCGGAATAAGCCCTCTTCTCCGGCGGCCAACCGGCCGAGGCCAACTGCTGCTCAAGGTCCTTTTGCAATTGTAACAGATTTTCTCGTCCCTTGCCTGCACCAACCCATAAAATCCTGGCACTTCTGCCGCCGAAATGGCCGACCGATTCTATGGCCAGCTCGAAGCTGTTGTGTCTGCCGGCAGCGTCCCTGGCTATATTACAGACATCAACAACCTGCTCATCTCTTATCTCGCCTAAGAACTTCAACGTCAGGTGCACATTCTCCGGCTTTACCCACTTGACATCGCTTCTCTTAACATCGACCTTACTCATCAACTGCTGCTGTAAATCGCTTAATGCAGCTCTGATTTCTTCATCAATATCTATTGCTATAAACACTCGCATTAGCTCTTTAGCCTACTAAAAATGTGTTACCTCTCTGAGGGTTTCGAATCTGCTGTCGATATCGGTTTTGCTTATCGAGGTCAGACCTGCCAGTGAAAAATCGGCAATTGTAAACGAGGCAGCCACCGTGCCGAAAGCAACTGCTGTTTTTAACGAGTCAAAATCGGTCTTGCCAGCCTGTGCCAGATAGCCCATAAAGCCCCCTGCGAAGCTGTCACCGGCACCGGTCGGGTCTTTGACTTCGCTGGCTGGATAGGCCGGCAAAATAAATCTTTCGCCGCCTGCCTTGCACACCATCGAACCCGATTCACCCTTCTTTATTATCACTACGGTCGGCCCCATATCCAAAATCTTTTCCGCCGCCTTTATCAGATTATGAACGTCGGCCAGCATCCTCGCTTCGCCGTCATTGATTATTAAACAATCGATTTTATTAAGAAGCTGTTTCAAGTCATCAAGCTCGTCCTTAATCCAGCAGTCCATCGTATCAGCGGCAACAAAAAAAGGGTCTTGTACCTGCTGGAGCAATTGTATTTGAAGAGCCGGGGCCGTATTTGCCAGGAAGACGAATTCACTGTCCTTATATTCAGCAGGCACGGTCGGCGGCGCCTCGGCAAGCACATTTAATTCGATGTAATCCGTCCTCCTATCGTTCATATTATCGTGATAGGAGCCTTTCCAGCGAAAGGTCTTGCTCTGCCGCCTGACCTCCAAACCCGTCAAATCAACGTCCCTGCCGGCAAAAACTTCAGCCAAATCGAACGGGCAATCCGGGCCGATAACACCTACGAATCTGACCGGCGTAAAGAAGCTCGCCGCCATACTAAAATAAACCGAAGAACCACCAAGGCACTCCTCACTCACACCATAAGGCGTTTTAACGGTATCAATCCCAATCGAACCGGTTACCAATAACGACACTCAATAATCTCCTCTAAGTCTGCACCCTTGCTTTGACTATTCTTATCGTATTATCTATTCTTTTTAAGGTATTTTCTTTGCCTAACATCTGGACCGAGTCAAAAATCGGCGGACTGATTGTAGTCCCACAGATGGCTACCCGCAAGGGTTGAGCGACTTTCCCAAGGCCAACCTGCTTTTCCTCAGCTAAGCTCCGGAGCATATTTTCAATATTCTCAACAGTAAATTGCTCCATAGCCGCAAGTTTATCACGAACGATTGCTAAAATAGCTAACCCGTCATTCTTGAGCAAAACCTTCTTAACGGCTTTGTCATCATACACTATCTGGTCATTACCCAAAAAGAGAAATCTGCTTTTGCGCTCAATGTCAGCTAACGTCCTTGCGCCGGCACAAATTTCTATAATTTTCTCAAGGGACTCATCATCAGCGCCAATCACCGGGGATTCGATGGCGCCCACGTAATCCTTAAAGTGCTGAAGAAGCTTTTCGTCGCTGGCCTGACGGATGTGCTCGGTGTTGAAAGCAAGAAGTTTCTCACGGTCGAACAGACTGTTGGCCTTTGTCAGGCGCGCGAGGTCAAAACAATCGATTAGCTCCTCAATCGACATAATTTCACGGTCGCCGCCGGGGTTCCAGCCTAACAGTGCAAGAAAATTCACCATGGTCTCGGGAAGGTAGCCGCTGTTAAAGAAATCAACAATATTAATCTCCGGCAGCTTTATGCCAAGGTGTTTTGCCATCGCATCGATGGCGGGTATGTCAGGTGTAGTTTTACCTTTAAGAAAGCTGTTCACTTCTTCAACGGTAATATCACCAATCCCGGCAAGTTGTTCCAGGTCAATATCCTCTACGGCCTTGATTGCCTTGCGAAGGGCTTTGGGGCGCTCGCGTTTGGAAAGCTTCCCGCCGGTATCGCTGACGGTAACGGACATGTGCGCATACTTCGGAAGCTCACCAAGTCCTAAAGCTCTCCACAATTCCTGCTGGCCGGGTGTGTTCATCAGGTGTTCCTGGCCGCGGATGACGTGGGTTACTCCCATGAGTTTATCATCGACGACGCACGCAAAGTTGTACGTGGGAATCCATCGCTCTTTTGTATAATAAAATCGCCTATTTCACCGGCTGCAAACGTGACCTCACCACGCACAACATCGGTAACCACAATAGGCTCATCGCGGCCGACAGCAAAACGTACCGTTACAGGACAGCCTTGTCCGCGCATCTTTTCGGCGTCTTTGTCCCCGGGGAAATCCTCGGGCCGAGGATAGATGAAGCTCTTCTTTTGTGCCTCGGCCTGCTTGCGCATAGCCTGAAGCTCGTCTGGCGTATCGAAACAATAATAGGCCTTTTTCTCACCGAGCAGTTGTATTATGTACTTATCATAGATGTCTCGCCGCTGAGATTGCAGATATGGGCCATTCGGGCCGCCGACCTCCGGCCCCTCGTCCCATTCGATGCCGAGCCAGCACAGGTCGTTGGCGACCTGCTGAATGGCGGTTGGGGTATTGCGTTTTTGGTCCGTATCCTCAATACGCAAAATAAATTTACCGCCCATCCGCCGGGCCCAGAGCCAGTTGAACAGGGCGGTTCGAGCACCGCCGACGTGCAAATAACCTGTTGGTGACGGCGCAAAACGCG